>LVVU01000154.1:0-841 GCA_006954465.1 Candidatus Methanoprimaticola hominis | reverse complement strand
TGATCGCGAGGGCCGCCGCTCTCGCCGACGAGAAGTACGATGCGGACGCGGTCTTCATCAGCACCTGCTTCAGGTGCGCCGAGGCCGCCCTGGTCAGGAACGAGCTCAGGAGGTTCATCCAGGAGCACACGAGACTCCCTGTCGTCACCTACTCGTTCACGGAGAGGCTCAAGGCCTCTCAGCTTCTGACGAGAATGGAGGCCCTGGTCACCATCGTCACCAGGAAGGAGCTCCTGGCGAGGGAGAGGCAGACCGGCATCACCGCCGGTCTGGACTCCGGATCGTCGACGACCAAGGCCGTCATCATGGGAAACAACAAGATCATCGGAAAGGACTGGACACCCTCCGGTGATGTCGTCAAGTCGGCGACGTTCGTTCTCGAGAACGCCATGAAGCAGGCCGGAGTGGAGCTGAAGGACATCGAGGCCATGGGAACTACCGGATACGGAAGGTTCACCCTGGGCGAGCACTTCAATGCGAAGCTGGTACAGGAGGAGCTCACCGTCAACTCCAAGGGGGCCGTATGGCTCGCCGACAGGCAGAGGGGAGAGGCCACCATCATCGATATCGGAGGGATGGACAACAAGGCCATCACCGTCAGGGACGGGGTCCCCGACAACTTCACCATGGGAGGCATCTGCGCCGGAGCATCCGGAAGGTTCCTCGAGATGACCTCCAAGAGGCTCAAGATCGATGTCACCGAGCTGGGCGCACTTGCAGACAAGGGCAACTGGCGCAACGCCAAGATGAACTCCTACTGCTCCGTCTTCGGTATCCAGGACCTGGTCACCACCCTCGGAGAGGGGAAGAGCTTCGAGGACGTCGCCGCAGCGGCATGCCA
>LVVU01000153.1 GCA_006954465.1 Candidatus Methanoprimaticola hominis | reverse complement strand
GTCAGGGCGAAGCTCGAGCGATCGCGAGAGCTTGAAGATCAGCACGGGGAGGATCAGGCATCCGCACAGGACGAGCCTCCCCGTTCCGCACGCCGAGGGGACCATCCCCACGGCCGTGGAGCACAGCAGCACGAAGAGGCCCGCGGGCCCCGTGAGCGCAAGGGTCAGGACCGTCAGCAGGATGAGGACGGCCCGGTTCAGGATCCTCTGCCTTATACGGGGGGCTATCCTGCAGAACATCCTCCCGCACACTATGGTCAGGTGGTATCCGGCCATGGAACCTATCGCCGCCGACAGGAGCAGCATGAGGAAGGGCTCCGAGGCGAAGCCTCCGATGGAATCGCCGAGCACCTCTCCGATGGCGAGAGCCGTCCCGGATCTCCCGTTGCCGGATACTGACAGCGTTATCAGTGCGAGGACGGATGTGACGGTCCCGATCGATGCCACCGTGGAGATGAAGCGTTCGGGCCTCTTCTCCGGGAAGACCGCTGCGGACATCGCCGCTCCGACCGTCGAGGTGATCCCGGGGAACCATCCCGCCAGGGTGCCCATGAGCACTCCTCTGAGTCCGGGCATCGGACCCGTCGGGTCCTTCACGCGATCGGACTGGGCGGGCATCCGCCCTTCCTTGGACGACTCTAGTATCACCGGTATGCCGAACAGGCCGGTGAGCAGAGGCATCATTATGTTCCCATCCCCGACGATCCCATCCGATGGTATCGGGAGTACCATGCATCCCAATCCGAGAATCCCCGATAGGAGGAATGCGATCGGGCCCCATATCCCGCTTCCGCGGGACCATTCCTGCCATAGGAGCACCGTGCATGCCGTGAGGAGGACCGCGGGAGTGAGCCTGTCTAGGACATCCCCTGCACCCTGGATCAGAAGCCATTGCAGCGGGAGGGCGGTAAGGATCGATGCCGAGCATCCGATCAGGCTCCCGATGGCCGCCGCGCGTACCGCCTCCATGCCGCGACCCTGCTTGAGAAGGCGGTGTCCGGGCAGCACCGACACGGCATCCTCGGCATCGGGAGCTCCGATGAACACCGACGGTACGAAGTCCACGAAGGAATGCACGACGGATGCGGCTGCTATGCAGCAGGATACCGAAACGGCGGACCCGGCCGTGTCCAAGGGCAGCATCGAGCACAATGCGGGATACGATGCCAGCAGTATGGCTGCTAGGGTGTTGACGTGTATCCCCGGAACGATGCCGCTGAACAGCCCCATGAGGCAGCCAAGCAGGGTCATCCCCATGCATATCACCGCCAAGGTCGGGTCCATGATGCCGTTTCCGTCGGCGGGTTGATAAAACCCGGACCCTGCACGCAGTATGACAATACGGTATTGGTTTCGTATACCGGATTCCACCGACCCGGAAGTCTCCTAGCTAGTCTTTTTATCAAAAAGGGCCTACGGACCGCCCGATAACATGAATTTCGAAGACAGGTTGGCGCTGGTCACCCGCAACTCGGTCGAGGTCGTCACCGATGAGGAGATCGCGAAGCTCCTTCAGGACAAGGAGCATCCTGCTGCCTACATCGGCTTCGAGCCCTCCGGGCTCGTCCACCTCGGATGGGTCCTCGTGGCCCAGAAGATCAGGGACCTCACCGATGCAGGATTCACCGTCACCATCTACTGGGCCGATTGGCACGCGTACATCAACGACAAGCTGGGCGGAGACCTCGACAACATCAAGGCCTGCGCCAGGTACATGGAGGACTGCTTCGTCGCCCTGGGGGTTCCCAGGGACAAGGTGCAGTTCCGCTACGCCAGCGAGATCCTGTCCGATATGAAGTACTGGGAGATGGCCATCAATGTGGCGAAGGCCACTTCCCTGTCCAGGGTCAAGAGGGCCATGACCATCATGGGAAGGTCTGAGGACGAGGCCGAGGTCGATGCCTCGAAGCTTTTCTACCCGATCCTCCAGGCCACGGACATCTTCTACATGGACGTGGACCTCGCATACGCGGGACTCGATCAGCGCAGGGCCCACATGCTCGCCAGGGACGCCGCCGATAAGCTCGGATGGCACAAGCCCATCGCTCTCCACACCCCTCTGCTTCCCGGTCTGAAGGGAGGCAACAGGATGGATCCCGTGGAGTCCAAGATGTCCAAGAGCGATCCCTCCGGAAGCATCAGGATCCATGATTCCAAGGAGGACATCGCCGCCAAGATGAAGAAGGCGTACTGCCCGCCTGAGCCCGAGAACGAGGATGTCAATCCGATCATGATGATCTGCAAGTACATCCTGTTCCCCAGAGAGGGTGCGATGCACATCGACCGCCCCGAGAAGTACGGCGGACCCATCGACATCCCCGACTATGAGGCCCTGAAGGCGGCGTACTACGGCGGAGGACTGTCCCCCGTGGATCTGAAATCAGGTGTCACCGACGGTCTCTTCAAGACCCTTCAGCCGGTGAGGGACTACTTCGCCGAGCACCCCGAGAACTACGAGAACCTCAAGGGGATCGTAGAGAACCTGAAGAAACTCAGGTGAGAAACCTGCCGGGGACCATCCCCGGCATCTTCCCGGATCAGTTCTGATTGGCCGTCCGGTTGCGGATATCCCGCATGACGTCCATCGTGTTCTCCATGCAGATCATGAGCATGGCCTCGACGTCGCCGGTTCCGTTGATCCCGGCGGCACCGCCGTGGCCCCCTCCGTCCGACATGGTCTCCCCGCTGACGCGGGCCATGATCTCGCCGAGATGCACACCCTTCCTGACGGCATCCTGGGTCGCACGTCCGCTGATGCGGAACTCGTTCTCCCTCTGGGATCCGACGAATGCGATGTCCGCTCCGGAATCGAGCAGCGCCCTGGCGGATGATGCCTCGTAGCTTCCAGCGGCGGATATCGCGACGATCATCTGGCCGACGCGTTCGAACCTCACGCGGCTGGCGGCCTTGAGCATGGCGATCCTCTCGGAGATGCTCACCTCGGCCTGGACCAGGTCCATCGCCTCGTCCATGGCTATGCAGTGGGCCTCCATGAGCTCGTAGAATGCTTGGAGAAGATGCGGTCTGGCGAATTGGAAGTGCCCCGAGTCCGTCAGCATGCCGCCCAGGAGCATGAGCGCGGCGTCGCGGGGCATTTCGATCCCGGCGCCCTCGATCAGATCCTTGACTATCTCGCAGCACGAGGTCCGGGAGTTGTCGCAGTAGAACATGTCGGCGGCATCCCATCTCCCCGTGGGGGTGTGGTGGTCTATGACGATGTCCGCTCTGAAATCCGCACCGGGGCAGAGCTGCTCCGGCGATGAGGTGTCCACGACGACTATCCTGTCGAATCCCTCGCCAAGTCCTTCGCGCACTGCGATCTCCATCTTGGCGGCGACCATCTTGGAGACGCGGTCCAATCCGTCCGGTGCGAAGATGGCGCATCCGGGGAAGCACCTGGCGATGGCGTAGGCGGAACCGAGGGCGTCCATGTCCGCGTTGCCGTGGACTAGGACGGCCTTGGTCCCTTCGGCGGAGAGTTCGTACGCGATGCTGTTAAGCATGCGACCCCATCTCCGCCATTCTATTTCTGACCTCACCTGCGCCGAGACATCTTCTGGACCCATTTGTTCTGACCGAGCCCGGTGATGAGGATGTCGGAATTGTATACCTTCACGGTGATGAGGATGGTCGCGACGGCGAACACCGCCATGTACGCGATCCCCGCGAGGACCAGGACGGAGTCCCCGTTCATCAGAGCCTGCATGGCCATCATCGGATGGGAGAACGGGATGGCGAAGCAGATCCCCTGAAGGACCGATCCGCATCCGTACCATCCCGTGAACATGATCACGAACATGGGGATGATCGCCAGGATGCTCAGAGGCATCGTCATGGTCTGAGCGGACTTGTAGTTCTTGGAGAACGCTCCGAGGATCATGCAGATGCCGAGGGCGCATACGATGG
>LVVU01000152.1 GCA_006954465.1 Candidatus Methanoprimaticola hominis | reverse complement strand
GGCCCTCGCCGTCGCATCAGGCGCGGCCGCGATCACGTACACGATCCTGAACATCACCAGGGCGGGGGACAACATCGTCGCCTCCAAGACCATCTACGGCGGAACCTACAACCTGCTCGAGCACACCCTGGCGGCCTACGGCATCCACACCACCTTCGTGGACCCCGAGGATCCGGAGAACTTCGCCAAGGCCATCGACGACAAGACGAAGGCGGTGTTCGTCGAGACCCTCGGCAACCCCAACAGCAACATCGTGGACTTCGAGAGGATCTCGGAGATCGCGCACAGGAACGGCATCCCCCTCATCGTGGACAACACGTTCGCGACCCCCTACCTGTTCAGACCCCTGGAGCACGGGGCGGACGTGGTCGTGGAATCCGCGACGAAGTTCATCGGAGGACACGGAACGGTACTCGGAGGAGTCATCATCGAGGGCGACGGCTTCGACTGGGGCAACGGGAAGTTCCCCGGGCTGTCCGAGCCCGACCCCAGCTACCACGGCATCAGCTTCTGGAAGGCGCTCGGGAACACGGCGTTCGTCACCAGGATAAGGGCCATACTGCTGAGGGACACCGGGGCGTCGATCTCCCCCGTCACGGCGTTCGTGCTGCTGCAGGGTCTGGAGACCCTATCCCTGCGCGTGGACAGGCATGTCGAGAACACCCTGAAGGTCATCGACTACCTGAAGAAGAACCCGAAGGTCAGGAGCGTCAGCCACCCGTCCCTCCCCGAGCATCCCAGCCATGCGCTGTACGAGAGGTACTTCCCGGACGGTGCCGGATCGATCTTCACGATCGAGATCGACGGAGGAGAGAAGGAGGCCCAGAAGTTCATCGACAGTCTGAAGCTGTTCTCGCTGCTGGCGAACGTCGCGGACGTGAAATCCCTGGTAATCCACCCTGCGAGCACCACCCACTCCCAGCTCACCGCCGAGGAGCTGGCGGATCAGGGGATCACGCCTTCCACGATCAGGTTCTCCATCGGAACCGAGCACATCGACGATATAATCGCCGATCTGGACCAGGCGTTCGCACAGATCTGAAAACTACGGGGGCGGGATCGCCCGCTCCCGGAATGCTTCAACCATATGTCTCCGGTGGCATCCCCCTGCCGGTTCGCCGGCGAGGGGTGCCGTTCGTTATATGGTTCGAGACACGGTCAACTCATTTCTTAGGTTTCTGTCCTCTTTCGCACTCTATTCGAATCAGAATCATGACAGAGTGCTTTCGTCACACACTTGGTTCTCCAGTTCGGTGTGTCAGATGAAGAGGGCTGTCTTCGAAGATGAACATAGACGTCTTTGGAAGATTATATATGCGATGCCGTTTATTAAAAACATTAATATATCATACTTTGAATAATCATCGAAAAAATCGACAATTAGTTTGGTATGACATGAGGAAATGAAATGCTGATAACCTTCAGAGTAAGCAATTACACATCATTCGACGATACTCTAGAGCTATCGATGATTGCAGGTAGAAGCGGATCCAATCTTGCACAAACCGTACAGTTCGATGGATTTAGGCTCGTTCGGGCGTCTGCAATCTATGGGGCGAATGCGTCAGGTAAGAGCAATGTGGTGAAGGCTTTGCGGTCGATGTGGGGCCTCGTCGTACACAACAGGCCAATACCTCCCGATCGTTATTTCAGACCGGAGTCGGAGAAAGCAGGGGTACCTTCAACCTTTGAGACGGAGGTAGAGATCGATGGCAAGGTCTACTCGTACGGATTCAGCTGTCTCATTTCCAAACAGGAGGTGACGGAGGAATGGTTGTACCGCCTATTTCCCGACGCAGAGAGCGAAGTGGTGTTCACAAGAATTGGAAAGAAGATAGAGCACCCTTTCGACGGTTCGGATAAGCAGAAGCTGGATGTATATGCTGAAGATGCCGTGGAGCATTCCGAGAGACTGTTCATGAACGTCATGGGCAGGAGAGCGCGTTCCCAAGATAGCGGACTGAGCGTGTTCAACGACGTCTACGACTGGTTCAATAATAAACTGGTGTTCGTAGATACCAATTTCCCGTTCTCTCCCGAAGTCCCCGTATCGGATGACGATCTCGAGAAGTTGAATGAAATCATGTCCACTTTCGGGACAGGAGTGAACGGTATAGCATATGAGCGCAAGCCTGGTCTGGAGGAGTTGTTGCCTCGGAATTTGATCGAGCAGATGCGCAATGATCTGAAGTCCGGTTCGGAATCGATGAAGTTGAACCTCAGGGAGGATCGCTACACGAGTGTCAAGGGCTACAGGGCATCCTTGGAGAATGATAAGATCGTTCTGGACGAGATCGTCTATCGCCATAATGGCGACAGTATATCCTACCGCCCCGAGGAGGAATCCGATGGGACTCGGAAGCTGTACGGTCTCCTGACTTCGATATTCCTTCGGAAGGACGGATCGACATATGTGATAGACGAACTGGATTCGAGCCTTCACCCCCAGCTCACATATCGTTTCATCAAGCTGTTTCTCGACGATGAGAGGAAAAGCAGATCGCAGATTGTATTCACCACGCACGAATCATCGCTACTCGATTTCGATCTGCTCAGACGTGATGAGGTGTGGTTCGTTCAGAAAGACAGGTGCGGCAGGTCCCGGCTCTATTCGCTCGAAGAGTTCAACGAGAGGAGCGATCGTAGAATCGAGAAGGCATATCGTGAAGGCAGATATGGCGGAGTTCCGATTTTCTCCGCCTTGTATCCGCCTTGGGGTGAAGAATGAGGCCTATCGGTCAGAGGCTCAACGTCGAGCGTCGCAGCCGTACCAAGGAGGTGGCGAGGAGATACTTCGTGGCTTCTGAGGGGTATGTTACGGAGGTGCGCTACTTCACAGCGTTGGGAGAGAATCGCGAGATCGCGGGAATCTCCTCACTCGTGGAAGTGGTTGCGCTTCAACGCGATGTCTGTGATTCCGGGATAAGTGACCCGTTGCGCATAGTCGACCTCTTGGATTGTTATGTGAGGTCGATGAAGGCCGGTCACTATCACATCGATCTGATTCGTGGAATGCTGCTGGATTTCGTCAATATTGCTGATGAGGTGTGGGTGGAGATATGTACTCAGATCGAACAGAAATGTCCAGAAGCAATAGATGATGCATATTTCGTTACGGATCTCGACAAGGTTCTGGCAGTCATAGCAGATGTGTGCGGGGAACAGGATCGCATGGTAGATATCGAGCTGCCGAGATTGTTGGACTATCGCGAAGGTCTCGATCACGTATGTGTTGTTGTAGATCGCGACAAGGACAGCAGAGATGGGAGGAAGATCGACGATTTCATCCGTGAATGTTCGCGTTTCGGTTTTGAGCCGTATATATCCAATCCTTGTTTCGAGCTCTGGTTGTTGATGCATTTCGAAGAATACGATCACATCGATTCCAAGAAGTTGAAACAGAACTCAATGGTCGGATCCAAGAGGTTCACAGAATCGGAGCTGGATCGCATTGTTCATGAAAGATGTGGATGCAGATTCAGGAAGACCAACTATGATGCCAGGATATTCGTACAACGCACGGAGGAGGCTATAGACAGGAGCCTAGCCTCGTGCTCAAACCTACGTGAACTGAAAAGCAAGGTAGGGACGAATCTCGGACTCCTCCTGAGCGATATGAGAAGACGAATCGCGATATGTATGGCAGGGATGCCACCCACATCCACAGAAATCGACGGATGCGACAGCACAGGGCTTCGATTTCTGTCGTTATCATCTGAATGACGGACTGGATGCTACCTGTCAGAAGGGTTGAAACCTAAGATGAACGGATATCTAGCACTACACCGTTCATCGTGCCCGAGTGCGGGGCGATTCGACCATCAGACCGGGTCGGGGTGGCCGGTCCACCCGCGGTTCAAGATGTTTTTGGCAGCGTTGATGTCGCGGTCGATGATCAGACCGCAGCCGGGGCAGTTATGTACCCTCGCACTTAGGTCCTTCTTCACGACGCGTCCGCATCTCGAGCATATCTGC
>LVVU01000151.1 GCA_006954465.1 Candidatus Methanoprimaticola hominis | reverse complement strand
CATTCCGACCACTGCGACGATTATGATGAGGACCGCGACGGTGATGGTGACCTCTCCGGTGGAGTCCCACACGAGGCAGGTGGCGCCGACGCCGGCGATGATGACGCCTCCGGCGAGGGCGGCGTCGGAATCCGAGGGCCCGAAGCTGTCCTCCCTGCCCTTCCTGGCGAAGCTGGATGCGGCCGTGTACGCGCCGAAGACCAGCAGGATCACGGCGAACGCGCTCAGGAGGCTGTCCGTCTGCGAGTACAGTATCATCCCGAGAGCGATCGAGATCAGGAGCGCCCCGGCAGCGATGGCGTTCCAGGTCCTGGGCTTAATTCCCTTGTCTTCTGTCATTTCATCCCTCATATCTTTAGTAGTCCTTCCAGGCCGATCGTTCCGACGACGGCCGGTTCCATTCCTCTGAACGCGCCAGGGAGTCTCACGCCGTTCCCCGATGATTCGCAGGGGACGTACACCAGCCTCTTGACGACGGGTTTGCTGAGTTTCAGTTTGGAGTGCGTCTTGGCGCACTGGTCGAGGTACAGGGAGACGAGTCTCTCCGCCTCGGTCTTGGTGCAGAGCGGGAGCACGATGGTCCTCGTTCCAGGGCCGTTCTCCGCCGCGGAGTCCGCGAGTCTTCCGATCCCGGCGCCTCCGCTGATGCTCTGCTCCCCTCCTTTGAGCCTCTCCATTATGGAGCTTTCGGGAGCTGCTGCGAAGATGTCGGTGAGTCCGCGCT
This sequence comes from Candidatus Methanoprimaticola hominis, assembly GCA_006954465.1. GTDB lineage: Archaea > Thermoplasmatota > Thermoplasmata > Methanomassiliicoccales > Methanomethylophilaceae > Methanoprimaticola > Methanoprimaticola hominis. Next base: position 3,352 of record LVVU01000151.1, on the reverse strand, counting down.
TCGGATCCGACAGGGCGTCGCCGCTCAGCGGGAACGTGGCGGGGATCATCAGGTCCTCGGAGACGACCACCGATCTCTTGGAGAACAGGGAGCCCGTGGTGAAGCTGTACTTCAGGTCCACATCCCAGAACGGGTACAGCACATCCCCTCCGCCCGTGCAGATTGGGAGCGTCCCTCCGTTCTTGCCGGCGACCGCCTGCTCCACGTACTTGAAGAGCTCGTAATCGCGGTCCTCCTTGGTGAGGAACCTGTCCCACTGGGGGTTCGACGGGTACTTGATGGCCGCGATGCTGGTGATCAGCGTCAGGATCTTGAGCGGGTCCTTGGACATGCCCGTGTTGACCATGTCGACCACGTTCTTCAGGGTCCTGCACTGCCCGATCTCGATGTCCATGGCACGGAGCGTCATGGCGAGGCGGGGCGATTTCAGGATCTCCGTCTTGGCCTTCTCCAGGTCGCTCATGGCCTCCTCGATCTTCGCCGAGCATCCGAGGGCGTCGCCGTTCAGGACCAGGTCCGATGCGGCGCACACCTTCGAGAGCGCCTGGAGCCTGGATGCCAGGGGCTCGAACCCCTTGGCGTTCCTGATGGACTGGGCGGCCTCCTTGAAGTTGTTGGCCATCAGCGCGAAGCGGCCCGGGGTGGTGTCCGTCAGCAGCTTGGAGTTGTTCACTATCATCGCATAGGTGTTCGCGATCCCCTCGCCTGTGTGGATGGAGTCCTTGGAGTCCTGGTCCACGGCCATGGGCGAGACGCTCTTCAGCTTGGCATCGAACTCGAACGCCTCCGTCGATGTGCGCGAGGCCTTGGCGGGCTCGCCCTTGCTGAACGGCAGCACGATGAGCGGATTGGAGATGACATCGTTCAGAGCGAACCTGTACTCGCTGATCTCCACGTCGACGCTGGGCTTCACGCTGTTTATGAATATGCTGTGTCTGGCTATGGGGTCGACGTTCTCGGTCTGGCTCAGGGTGAACCCGCCCGGGATGGTCCTGGAGATCCAGCTCTGGATCTGACCCATCATCTGCTCCATGTACTTCTTCGCGTCCAGACGCTGCTGGGTGGTTCCGCAGCTCGGACACGTGACGTACGGGGAATCGGACTCGATGTCCTTCTTGTCCAACGGCGCGCCGCAGTATTTGCAGCGCAGCTCGACCATCTCGTCCATGGTATCAGTTTCTCATCCTGGCGAATGCGATCTGGCTCTCGAGGGCGGCAATCTCCGCCTGGAGTCTCGCCTCCATGGCCTGCATCTGCTGCATCGCCTGGTTGTAGTACTGCTGGGAGATCTCGTCCGAGCGGTTGGACACCGCGCTGTAGCATGCGCGGCAGATGTAGATGTGCTGGGTGTCGGCCCTGGATTTGGCGGCGGTCGTGCTGTTGTCCTTGAGGGACGGCGAGACGTCCGCGGGGGCGGAGTAGAAGTGTATCCCCTCCCCGGTCGCGATTCTTCCGCACATCCAGCACGTGCAGGTGGACGAGTACGCCCTGACCCTGCGCATGTTCTCCTCGGCGGACTGACCGTTCTGCTGCCTGTATCCTCCGGCGATCTGCTGGTATTCGGCCGCCTGACGGGGGTCGTCGTACACGACTCCGTCGGCCATGGCCTCGTATCCCGCGGCCATGAGGTTGTAGAACTCGGTGTTCCCCGTGATCGAGGTGTCCTTCTTGAACAGCCCGATGAGCGCGAGGGGCCTCCCTCCGATCCGCGTCTGATAGTCCTGGCCCAGTGCGATGAGGTCCTTCCCCTTCTGCACGAGGGCGGATCCCTTGCCGCTGTTGCTGAGGATCTCGATCTTCCTGATCGTCAGCTCGCATTCCGTCCTCATCTCGGAAACGTCGAGGACGTCCAATCCGAATTCGACCTCGGTGGCGGACGATAGCTTGTTGATAGCATCGAGCAGGTTCCTGTATGCGGATGCACTGGTGAGCTTGTCGCTCAGGTCGATGAGAGCGACCTGCACCGCGGCGACATCGTCGACGCCGCCGTCCTTCTCGATAGATTTCATCAGCGTGCTGCGGGCTTTGGCGAACTCGCCCCTCTTGATGAGCTCCTTGCTTTCCTCGTAGAGCTCGTCACCGTTCTTGAACAGCTTGAATGCCATCCTTCTCCCCTTGATGACGGGAATCGTCGAGCAAGTAGATAAGGTGGTTTACAACTCCTACCTTGAGCTTCTTAAAGCATCGCTTTCGGATAGGGCGTACCGGATCCCGGAAGGCATCTGGAATGCCGGGCATCCGAATCTGTCGTGGTTATATCCGAGTAACCCGTACCTCCTTCATGAAGCCTGGAAACATCCGTACGATGGCGATCGCCTTCGTCGCGGTATTGCTGGTCCTGCTCGTGTCGTGGCAGATGTACGGACAGGACGATGAAGAGGAATCCATGCTCGGTACCTGGACCGTCGTGTCCTCCGACGGGATGCCGGCCGCTCCGGAGCAGCCACTAATCCCGGTGGGGGCGGAGGTCTCCATCACCGAGGAGGATGGTTGCCTCAGACTGATCTCCGGATCTGTGAAGGAATGGCTGTTCCCTCTCTCCTGCTGCGAGGCGATGACCTTGGGCAAGGGAACGCTCCGTCAGCTCTATCTCTGCGACGATTCCCTGCACTTCTTCGATCTGACCGGGAAGAGCGTCTCGGAGGTCGTCATGACCCGCGACGGAGGGGCCGCGTCCTGCGACGTTCCCGCGATCGCCGGTCCTCTCGTGGATCTCACCGCCTCCTCGTTCAAGGTCATGGATGGGCAGCTCGAGGACCTCGAGGTCTCCATCGATGCGTCGGAGCAGAAGAACAGACTCGTCACCGTCAGGTCCGGATCCCTCGAGGGAGTGGGATTCATCAAAGGCGACGGAGACAGGATCGTGATCCAATGCGCCTTCGAGGATCAGAGCTCCATCTGCATCGTGAAGGAAGGCGATTACTTCGGTGCGTCCGGCACGATCTCGTCGGACGGCTCGGTGATGTTCATCGGAGATTCCGATGGTCGCATCTCCGAGGATGCGGTCGGGGTCTCGGGCGAGAGGGAGTTGTCGTATCCGCTCAGGGACGACATCAAGAACATGATGGCCGCCACCTACAAGGACGGGATCCTCTACGGAGGCAAGGATCCGATGCCTTCGATGGTCTACACGTGGACCGCGGACGGGACCGGATACTTCAGTTCCTACTCCAGGCTCTGCATGGTTCTGTACGGGGACGATCTGTACCTTGTAGGCGTGTCTCCGTTAGAGTGACAACACAAATCGGCGGGGGCGATCCCCGCCGGGTGCCTCGAGTCGGGTCCTGTTCTCCGGGGCTCGACCGAGGTTCTTTCCTCGAAACCGCCGGCGGTTCTATCCCGACGGCTCCGT
>LVVU01000150.1 GCA_006954465.1 Candidatus Methanoprimaticola hominis | reverse complement strand
GATCGGCCCCGCGGGAGGCAAGCTGCACACCGCCAGGAGCAGGAACGACCAGGTCGCCACCGACTTCCGCATGTATCTGCGCGATGCGGCGCTCCATGCCGCCGAAGCCGCGAACAACCTGATGATGGCCCTCGTGCGCATAGCCGAGGAGAACGGCGAGACCGTGATGCCGGGATTCACCCACATGCAGCACGCCCAGCCCGTGACCCTCGCGCAGCATATGCTCGCCCATGCGTTCAGGTTCTCCAGGGACGCAGACAGGTTCCTCGACGCGTTCAGGAGGATGAACAAGTGCCCCCTGGGATGCGCGGCCCTCGCCGGGACCACGTTCCCGATCGACCGCAGCATGACGGCCCAGGCACTGGGATTCAGGGAGCCCACCGAGAACTCCATGGATTCGGTGAGCGACAGGGACTTCGCAACCGAGCTGGCCTACTGCTGCGCCCAGACCCAGGTCCACCTCTCATCGCTTTGCGAGGAGCTGGTTCTCTGGTCGTCCCAGGAGTTCGCGTTCATCGAGATGGACGACCGTTACACCACCGGATCCTCCATCATGCCCCAGAAGAAGAACCCGGACATCGCGGAACTGGTGCGCGGGAAGACCGGACAGGTCATAGGATCGCTCACCGCGATGCTCGTCATGACCAAAGGGCTCCCGTTGACCTACAACCGCGACCTCCAGGAGGACAAGGCCCCCGTTATGGATGCCATGGATATCGTCATCTCCAGCGCGGGGATGATGGCCAAGGTCGTATCCACCACCGAGTTCCACAAGGACAGGATGGCATCCGTCACATCGGCGGGACAGATCAACGCCACGGACCTCGCAGACTACCTTGTCACCAAGGGCATCCCGTTCAGGGAGGCCCACGGCATCGTCGGAGCCGCGGTCAGGAGGAGCATAGACACCGGGATCAACCTAGAGGACATGACTCTGGAGCAGCTGAGGGAGTTCTCCCCGCTGATCGACGAGGATGTGTACCAGGTCATACCCGTGATGAAATGCATCGAGAGGAGGAACTCCTACGGAGGGACCTCCCCCGCATCCACCGACACCCAGATCGCCAAAGCCGTGGAGCAGCTCATGCTCCGCGACGAGACGATCCGCCAGGAGAAGCAGCTCATCCAGAACTGCTGGAAGGCCCTGGAGAACTGAACAGCCGGCGGGAACAGCCGCCGGCATCTTCCACTTTCACGACCGGACGCTATTCCAGAGCATCCTGTTGTCCTCGAAGGAGCAGTCCATCCTCCCTTCGTCCTTCATCCATGCGAGATAGGAGCGGACGGTGCTTCCGACGAAGTAGTACTGCTCCAGGCTCATCCTCAGCGAGTATTCGTCGAACACCTTCGCGAGGATGTCCTCGAAGGACGATGGCTCGGAGCACATGCCGATGATCCTGTCGGCGACCTCCAGGGTCTTCTCGATATTGTACTCGGCGAGAGGTGCGATGTCCTTCGTTGGCTCGCAATGAGCAGGGATGAACATCTCCGCCTCCAGCCCCTTGACCTTCTCCAAGGTGGCGAGGTAATCCGCTATGTCGTGGATGAAGACCACGCCGTACTTGTCGATGGTCTGCCTGCTCGCCAGGCAGTCGCCGAGGAAGACCACGTCGTCCCCGGTCCTGAAACCCACCATGTCCATGGAATGACCGGGAAGGGGGATCGTCTCGAGATCGCGACCCTCCTCGATGGGTCTGGCCCTGCTCTCCTTGGCCATGGTCATCTTGTGGCATAGGTCCTTCATCGGGGATCCGCCGTAGAGCATTATGGGTTCCATCCGGGTGTGATTGACGAGGTCGCATTCGATCCCGTTCGCGAATACGTCGCAACCGTACTGGTCCTGGAGATACCTGTTCCCGCCGATATGGTCGGCATGGGAATGGGTGTTGTATATCGCACCCAGCTTCCAGCCGTTGGCATCGAGGACCTGCCGCACCTTCCTGCCAGCGTCCTTGTCGTTGCCGCTATCGATTATGCATACCGTGTCCTCCCCGGTCTTCACGACCCCGATGTTGGTCGGACTCCGGATGCAATACGTGTCCCCTCCGATGTGCTCCAGCTCGTACATCTCATCACCTTCGCTGATTCGGGTTCGATTATGACCATCGGGTATTCCACATTTGCCTTCATCCGGATTCCGGGATCCCTCCCGACACCAAGGATATCGACTCATAGAATCTGGGATTATCGTTTATTTGCGTTCATTTACGTTCGTATTCGTTTAAAACGAATTCAACGCAATCTGTACGATGTGCCTCTTCCGGTTCCGATCTGATCCGCCGCTCCCTTCGTCAGCAGCTCTCTGACCACCTCATACGAGTGGCTCCTGGTGAAGGAGAATTCTTCCTCCAAATCCGCTCTTGTGAACACATCCCCGGACGAGTATCTGGAAACGACCTTGGCCGCATCCGCGCTCAGAACATCTGTGGAGATCTTCGGAAGCGTGATCTTGAACACGCTCGTACTCGTCTCGATCCTCGGCATCTGCACAGAATCGCGATACAGACCCATTATGCGCGGGATCCCGGTTCCATACGACTCCATGTAACCCAGGCGATACATCACAGAGGCGAGCTTCTCATTCCTTCTGGAAGACACCCCCATCATCAGATCCTCAATGTCCAGACCGCGAACCATCCCCCCTATAGAGGATACGGTCATCCCGTCTCCGAACATGGAGATCAGGATGCTACCGCTGATGGCGTAATCCCTGTGTACAAGGGCGTTCACGATGACCTCCCTGACTGCTGCCTCCGGATAATCGCGGATATCGCGCCGGACCTTACCTTCTATCACGGAGCGCTTGTTGTTGTGCTTCTGAACGAAGTCGTATGCGATATCGAACTGCCTGAAGAGGGAACCTGTCGCTTCTTCGCGATCGAGGAATCCGGACTTGTACTCATCATCGAACACGGCCATCTTGATCCCCTGAGGACACTGATCGGATAGGATCAGAGCCAGGTTCGTGTACATCTCCCCATCCATCATCCCCAGCGATCTCATCTGGGTCTCGCCCAGTTCCAGTCCGCGATCGCGGAAGACCTTGGCCGCATAGTCGAAGGTCAGATTCTGCTTCAACGATGGCAGGTCCTCATAAGGGGTGTTCCGAGATTCGTTGATCATCCTCACGATCAACGGATCGGAGGCAGGGATGGATGCAGGACCGCGACGGATGAATACGCCTCCCTCCTTCAATCCCTTCTCCTTCCAATAATACGGCTTCTCGCAACCCTCTGCTATATCCACCCTTATGACCGGATGTCCATCCATCGAGACATTGCTGAGTCTTACGAACATCATAGAATCGGGACGTATGTTGTCAGCGATTCCGGAAACGATGGAGTTGGCCTGGGAATCAGGATCGGAAACGCCTACGACGTCGCCGGAGTCGTCGATTCCCACGTATATGGAACCGCCCTCCGTATTCAGGAAGGCAACGACGTTCTTGAACATCTTGGGAGTGTACTCCCTCTTGAACTCTGTATGCTCGTCCTCCATCATGCAAACAACATGCGATTCCCTCTATTTATCGTTTATTTGCGTTCATTTGCGTTCGTATTCGTTTAAAACGATAATCCGAATCGGAAAACGATCGCATCCCCCTGACTGTTCGGAGGAAAGAGAAGGTGCCGCTTCACCAGCCAGGATGCCATCGAGAACAATCATATACGACACCTCCATGGGCCGTCATGGACCCCTCGGAACGCATCGGAGTTCTGGCCGCGCTCGCCGCCGGCGTCCTATGGGGATTCCTGGGGATATTCGTAAGGTACCTGTCCGCCGAAGGCTTCTCGCCGGTGCAGATGACCTGCATAAGGTACATCATCGTCGCGATAGCCTTCGCAGCCTTCATCATCCTTCGTCACCGCAGGATGCTGGCCGTGGATCGCTCGGACATCGTCCTGTTCGCAATCATAGGGATTGTCGGGACCCTGCTGAACTCGGTCTGCTACTTCGGATCGATGGAGCGCATCTCGCTTTCGCTTTCCACCGTGCTCCAGTATCTGTCCCCGTTCATCGTCGTGGCCCTGTCCGTCCCCCTTTTCCACGAGAAGCTCACGAGATCGAAGCTCATCCCGTCGTGGTCGCGTTCCTGGGATGCATCCTGTGCACCGGCCTCATCACGGCCCCGGGATCGATGGATCTCATCGGGATAGCTCTGGGAACGGCTTCGGGGCTGTTCTACAGCCTCTACACGCTCGGATCCAAGAAGGCCGCGTCCAAGGGACGCTCGACACCGACGATAATGCTGTACTCGGCGATGTTCTGCGCCATCGGGCTCGCACCCTTCGCAGACCTCCCCTCGGCATTCGGATTGATGTTCGCCTCGTGGCAGAACCTGGCCATGATGCTTGGACTAGGGGTCCTCATGACCCTCGTGCCCTTCGGTCTGTACAACGTGGGGATCAACAGGATGGAGGCGGGCAAGGCCGCCATCATAACCTTCGTGGAGCCGTTCGCCGCCACCGTCGTCGGATTCATTGTGTTCGGGGAGGCGGTTACTCCCGAGGCCGCCGTCGGGATGGTCATGATCCTCCTGTCGCTGTTCATCCTGGAACGGAAGGGCCGGGAGGACGAGGCGGACCTATCATCTCTTTAACGGCGTAAAGACATCCTTGCTCCGGCAACCACCATGACCATAGGACTCGGCATAGACACCAGCGGAACGTTCACCGATTCCGTGCTGGTCGACATGGAGACGGGGGAAGTGCTCGGGAAGAGCAAATCCCGCACCACTCACCGCGACCTCTCCGAAGGGATCCGCGATTCCATCTTCGGATTGGACAGGGACCTCCTGCGCAGAACGGATATTGTGTCGCTTTCGTCGACCCTCGCCACCAACGCGGTGGTCGAGGGGAGGCACGGACGCGTGGCCCTCGTATCGATCGGAAGGAAGTACGAAGGAGAGACCCTCCCCGAACACCGCATCGACATCTCCGGAGGCCACAGCCTCCACGGCGGGGAGGAGGACAGATTGGATGTGGAATCCGCAAGGGCGTTCATCGAATCCATGAGAGGCAAGGTCGATGCCTTCGCCATAAGCTCCCTCATGTCCGTTCGCAACCCCGAGCACGAGCTGAAGGTGCGCGACATGGTATCGGAGATCCTCGGGATACCCGCGGTATGCGGTCACGAGCTCTCGTCCAACCTCGGATTCCATGTGCGCGGTTCGACATGCGTGATCGATGCGGGACTCATACCCGTGATGAGCAGCCTCATCGACTCCGTCAAGGAAGTCATGGCGGAACTGGAGGTGGATGCTCCGTTGCTGGTGGTACGCGGCAACGGTTCGCTGATGGGCGAATCCATGGCCCGTCTGAGACCTGTCGAGACCGTCATATCCGGGCCGGCCGCCAGCATGATGGGGGCCATGGCCATGACCGGCATCAGTGATGCGGTTGTCGTGGATATCGGAGGAACGACCACTGACATCGGGGTCATCCGCGGAGGCATGCCGTCCGTGGACCCCGAGGGGATAACCGTGGGAGGGAAACGGACCCACATCTCCGCCGCCAGGGTGGACACCGCCGGGATGGGCGGGGACAGCCGTATATTCGTGAAGAGGGGAAAGGTCGGGATATCGCCGATAAGGGCAATCCCGCTCTGCATCGCCGCGAGGATGTGGCCAGAGACGCTCGCCCATCTGAGATCCCCCAGCGCGTCGGACTACGAGATGTGCATTTTGTCTTCGGATTACAAGCTAGGTGACATGCGAGTTGGTGGATGCAGAGGAATCATTCCTGAAGATGATCTCCGATGCCCCCGCATCCATAACGGAGGCGGCCGCTACACTGGGATGCAGGACGACCGATATCGACGCGGACCTCCTGGAGAGGTTCGGATACATCCGGAGGATCTCCTTCACCCCCACGGACCTTCTGGCCGCGACGGGCGTCTACACCGATATGGGAACAGAAGCGTCCGAGATCGGATTGCGCATCATATCCGAGAAGGCCGGGATGACACCGGAATCGTTCGTGGAAGCCGGGAGGAGGGCGATTATCCTCAGGATCGGAAGGGAGATCCTGAAGACCGCCCTGACCGAGGACCGCGGAGACGGGGAAGTGGACGATTCCACGGAGTTCCTGCTCCGCAGAGCGCTGTTCGGCGGCGATGGCGTCGTTAGATGCGGAATCGGATTCGACATGCCCATCGTAGGGATCGGGGCTTCATCGAAGGTCTACAAGCTAGGTGACATGCGAGTTGGTACCGTTGGTGCATACGTATTCTGAATCCGTATTACTCTCTAACTTCGTGTAATAAAGACTCTGTAAGAAA
>LVVU01000149.1 GCA_006954465.1 Candidatus Methanoprimaticola hominis | reverse complement strand
GCCACCTATCAGCTGGAGTACATGGACGAGAGCACGTTGGCGAGCAACCTCCGCCAGGCCGTTTCCGACAAGACCGGATGCATCGTGAGATTCGGAGAGCAGAGCTCGCCAGTGGATGAATCCAACTGCGACGCCGTCGCCGCCACCATCAAGTCCAGCGGTGCGAAGACCGCGACCGTCTACGATTCCGAAGGGCAGAAGCTCACCCAGAGCAACGTCGAGTACAGGAACGACGTTGTCTGGGGCGGACGCATCGGAGTCTCCGTGCCCGGCATGGTGTCCGACGTTTCCAAGATGGATATCAAGGTCCGCCTGGTCAGCACCGACGGGAAGATCGACATCCTCACCGATTCCATGGAATCCGGTATCGAGGGGGAGATCGGAGGGCAGTATCTGGTCCCCCTGGTGGCCTACAACGTCGCAGGAGCCTACGGATGCGACCTCGGAACCTCCATCGGAATGGAGTACGAGAAGCTGGTGAAGGTCGGCGCCCTCAGCAAGGTCGATACCGTCGATTACGACTACACGCTGACGACCGACGGAACGACATCCACACTCGTGGTGAAGGGATGCATGGCATCCGGCACTGGAACAGGGAGCGTGGGGGATGTCTCGCTGTCGTACGGATACGACGGCGGATGGAACATGACGATATCGTCCGCCGGAAGGATCTCGGACGCCTTGAAAGACAGCCTCGTCGATGAAGGCTTGAAGGTGACGACCGGCGGGGACTCGTACACCATGGGTGCGGAGCTATCGGCTTCATTCATATCGGCGATCGTCGCCCTCGAGGAGGCGGTCGCGTGAGCAGGGAATCTAGGATCGCCAAGAAGGAGGAGAAGGCAGCCAGGAACCGCGAGGAGAGCACCTGGAGGGGCTTCGAGGCCCTGATCGTAGGTATCATCACCTTCGTGGCGGTTCCGTTGCTTCTATCGAGCTACGGACTCCCGATGATCCCCGACACGATCTCCACAGACGGACTCCAGGCGATCCTGGACAGATGGATCCTCGCAGGCATCCCGATAATCCTGTTCTCCATCCCTGCAGGCTACTACGGCCTCGGATCCCGCATCAGACTCGGATGCTGCGGCATCCTGATGACCCTAAGGATATTCTGGATGCTGTATCTGATCAACTTCGGAGACCTCTCCGGGATCGTCACGATAACAGACGGGGATGCCTGGACCGTGGTAGACGTCACCGTCACAGGATTGATCGCACTGACGGTCGTGTTCGAATTCCTCAGATTCCTGGTCGATGCCGGCGATTACGTTGACAACCGCAAGGCTTACCTGAGCGAGCACGGCGAAGACGATGAGGACGAGATCAGGATCGTCCGCGTCAACGGAAGATACAGCTGATCGGTCGGGAACCGGGATCCCGCCCCTCGTTCAGACCGGGGGCGGGATGGGAAATCGGAGAACCGAATTTCCGGACAACAGTGGTTTGAAGGCGCTCATCAAAGCGCTTCGGCCTCAGGGAGTTCCTCCGAGACCTTATGGGCCACCTGGATGAAGAGTTCCGCCACGGAAGTCCCGCGTTCTGTTAGAATGTAATATGTCTGATTGCCGGTCCGGATGCCTTCGATCAATCCGGCCTCCTTCAGCTTGTGGATCTTGTCCGGCATACGAGGGTTGTGTGATACTTCCTCGTAGATGTTCGTCTTCATGCAGTACGGGTTGGAAGCCACGTACATCAGAATCGCCAGCATGTGGCGCTCCTCGAACAGGTCAAGAGCATTCAATCTCTTGTCTTTGCCTCTCTCCTTTATGGTATCCACTCCTTTGGATCGGGACGAAGGACGTGGCAGACGACAAGAATCGGCGATAGGGAGAATGCCCTATCATAACAGCGACCGCCAATCGCATGAGGCTCTTTCCTCTCAGATGCGCGTCCCGATACGGGGCGTGGACCGCGGGGCAGGTGTCTCATCTTTCCTCCATGTACCTACTTCCGACCGCGACGCGGTCTGTTTTGGTACTCAAACTTATCAGATTATTGATTATTTATACGAATTGATTTACATCTTAATATTGCTGATAAGCAAATCAGTGTATTATGGATGTATGTTTTATATACTTGGAAGTAAAAACCATCTGAATGCAGGTTCTTATTATGAAAATACAAGATTTTTGACAAATGCTGTTTAAATCCCGTTAAATCTAGCATCTTAGATACCTAAATAGTATCTATAATACCGCCCCTGGACCGGGCCGAGAGGCCCGATCCGCAGAGGAAAACATTGGAAGGCGGGGCGCTCCGCAAGGGGCGGTGGAGCGGCCCCGTTTCGTTTCAGCCCTTGATCGCTCTGACCAGGGCGCGTATGTTCTCATCAGGGGTTCCGATGGGGACTCCGCATCCGGCGGAGATGCTGTTGAATCCTGCATCGCGGCTCTTCTGCGCCGCGGCGATGACGTCCTCGGGCTTCCCCTTGAACAGCGGGAACGAGCATCCCACGTTCCCGATGATGGCTCCGCGATTCTTGGAGACCTCCTTCGCCCTGTACGAATCGACCTTCTCCTCCACGGAGATGCCGGTCACCCCGGTGTCGTACATGTACGGGATGATGTGCTCCGAATCACCGCAGATGTGCAGGACGGTGTTGCCCTTCAGATCCCCGAGGCACCTCTTCACGAACTGTCCCGACTGCACCGGGAAGTCGGACGGTGCCAAGATGTCCGTGGAGGCCGATGGCTCCGACATCTGGACGACGTCCGCTCCTCCGTCGAGGAGAGCCTGTCCGAACGCCTTGCAATACGGTTCGATGGCCTTCACCCACTTCTGGGCCCTCTCAGGCTCCGTCCATACAGAGTACACCAGGTTCTCGGTGTTCAGCAGATGCCCGGCGAGGGTGAAAGGCCCTGTGTTGCCTCCGATGATGCAGTAGTCCTCTCCATGGGTCTTCTGCATGATCCCCATCGCTTCGATGGCCGTCTTGACACGTCCCGTGTTCAGGAACACGTCTATGTCCGGGAGGTCGTCCGGCTCGTCGTAGATCTTCTTCATGGGGTTGTAGGTGAACGGGTGTCCCTTCAGCATGGGCGACGACGTCGCCGTTCCCATGTCGATAGGGCATCCGAGGGCCTCCGCCTCCTCCGTGAGGCAGAATCCCGCCCTCACCGACTCCAATCCGAAGTAGTCCGCCTGGGCGCATCCCAGTGTCGCCATCTTCTCCGGATCCGAGTGCGCCTCCGGCCACGATGAGCCGCAGGCGTGCATCATGCCTATGGTGTCGCAAGTCGTGAAGATCGCGACGGGCGGCCTGTCCAGCGACTCCTGCTTCAGTGCCGCCAACACCCTGTCCCTACATGACATCGTCATCTCAATCACCCTCCATCCTCTTCTTGACGTACTTCACGCATGCCTGCGCGTTATCGTCCCTGTGGTCAGCACCGATCTCCTCCGCGAAAGCCTCCGTGGTCGGAGGCCCTCCGATGGTGATGATGCACTTGTCGCGGTAGCCGTTCTCGATGATCATCTTCACGGCAGCCTCCATGTTGTCCATGGTAGGCGTCATCAGCGTGCTCAGGCACGCCACATCCACGCCTTCGCCCTTGGCCGTGCCGGCGATGGTCGCGGGGGGAACGTCCTTCCCCAGATCGTTGACAATGAATCCGCCCGCGGTCAGCATCGTCTTGACGATGTTCTTGCCGATGTCGTGGACATCCCCTTGGACCACGGCGGTGATCGCTGTCTTGCTGTCCGCAAGGTCCCCCTTGGGTATGGCCGGCAGCAGCACGTCCAATCCCTCGTACATGCTGTGCGCCGCCACAAGGACCTGCGGCAGGTACATCGTGTGGTTCGCGTAGTTGTCGCCGATGACTCCCATGCCCACGACCAACCCCTCGTTGATCGCCAGGACAGGGTCCACGCCCTCCTTGAGGGCCTCTTCGGCGGCGGCACGCGCCGTCTCGGGCTCGCAGGCGACCACGGCGTCCGCGAGCTTCTTGAGGATCTCAGCCTCGCTCATTCCAGTTCCTCCTTTCCTCGTTTTCCGAGTCTTCCGTTTTACCGATGTGTTATTATATTGTTGGATGGTGACTATTCAGAACCCCCTCGTTCAACCCTTCTTTTGACTTTACGATCCTGCCGTGCA
>LVVU01000148.1 GCA_006954465.1 Candidatus Methanoprimaticola hominis | reverse complement strand
ATGGAATAGCAGACCCCTGAACGGGATGCCCATCTCACGGAACGAGCGACTTCCGAATATCTCCCCCCACGGCAGGCGGGGCATTCGATCTCCACATCGGGGAGGAACTGAACATCGAGCGTCACCGATCCCGTTCCGTCGCAATCGGGGCATCTGAGCGACCCGGTGTTATACGAGAAGTCCCCGGTCTTCAACCCCTTGGCCTTGGCATCATCCGTTGATGCGAACATCCTCCTCAGATCGTCGAGTATCCCGGAGTATGTGGCAACCGTCGAACGGACGTTCGATCCTATCGGTGTGGCATCGATGAGCAATGCGCGAGCGATCCCGTCGGCATCCAAGGAGACCACATGGGACGGCTTTTGGCCGTTGATTGCCGGTACCAGACTCTCCAGGACCATCGTGGTCTTCCCGGAACCGGAGACACCGGTCACCACGGTCAGCCTTCCGCGCGGGATCCCGACGTCGAGAGGACGGACGGTGTGGATGTCGGATGTCTTCATTGAGATGGTGCCTTTATCGAACATGACCTCCTTCGATGCCCTGCTTCTCATGCACGTATCGGCCGTTCCTTCGATGTACGGGCCTATGAGCGATCTCGGATCGCGGCAGATCTCATCGACAGTGCCCTGGGCTATCACGGTGCCTCCCTTCTCTCCTGATGCCGGGCCCATCTCGATGAGCGTGTCGCATTCCTTCAGGGCATTGACATCGTGGTCGACCATGACGACCGTGTTCCCTGCGCCGATGAGGTCGCGCACCACTCCGAGCAATCCTTCGACATTCGAGGGGTGGAGTCCTATCGAAGGCTCGTCGAGGACGTACAGGGCACCCGTCAGACGGCTGCGGACCGATCTGGCCAATTGGACCCTCTGCCTCTCGCCTGTGGATAGCGTCGAGCCCTCCCTGTCCAGCGAGAGATATCCCAACCCGAGCTGCAGGAGCCTGTTGACCATATCATCGAAAACGCTGACCATGGGCTCGGCCATGCTCCTGACCGCTCCATCGAGAGAATCCGGAACATGATGGATCCATCCGACGAGGTCCTCGAGAGGCATGGCGCAGACCTCGGGAAGCGTAAGTCCGTCGAGCGTCACCGACCTGACACGTTTGTTCAGCCTTGTACCGTCGCACGAGGTGCATCTGCATGTTCTGAGGAACCTGTCGACCTTCTCCACGGCCTTCTCGGTCGTAGCCTTGGAGAGGCTCTCCTCCACGGCACGGCGGGCGTTCCTGTAGTTGCAGTTCAACTCGAACAGCTTCCCGTTGCTGGAGGGTATCATCACCAATCTCTGGACCTCGGGACCGTTCATAACGATGTCCTTCTCCTCGTCCGTGAGATCCCTGTACGGAGTGTCCATCCTCACTCCGAGCTCCCCTGCGACACGGTACATCCATTGTATCCCCATCTGGTTCCATGCGGTGACTGCTCCTTCTCTGAGGGTCAAGGTGTCGTCGGGAACGAGCTTCGAATCGTCCACCTCGCGTATTATACCGGTTCCGGAGCAGGACGGACAGGCGCCTCCGCTGTTGAAAGCGAACTCTTCTGCTCCCATGGAGAGGAAATGCTCGCCGCATTCGGGGCAGACCATCTTCATGTCCGTGGCGGTGTGGATGTCCGGAGAGACGCGATGACCGTTCGGACATACGTATGAGCCGAGACGGGAGAACATCAGGCGGATCACGTTGAGCAGCTCGGTCATCGTGCCGAATGTGCTGCGTATCCCCGGTACCGCGGGGCGTTGATGGAGCGCAAGTGCGGCAGGCATGTTGTCAACGCTGTCGACGGATGCCTCCGAGGACTGCGAGATGCGCCTGCGCATGTAGGTCGAGAGAGCCTCCAGATACCTGCGGGAACCCTCGGCATAGAGGACCCCCAAGGCGAGAGAGGATTTCCCGGAACCGGAGACACCTGCTATACCCACCATTTCTCCGAGAGGGATGTCGACATCGATGTCCTTCAGATTGTGTACCCTCGCCCCTCTGACCTCGATGCATCTCCCGCAGGAACAGGAATCCCTCATGACCGCTAATCCGGCATCAATCCCTTAAAGGTCTGGTTCGGAAGCACCACATCTCGTCGGATGGTCTGTCGTCAGAGGGTCCAGCAGGCTCATGAAGCCCTCTTCCTTGCATCATCTTTAAGTATGGCGATCATATGGTCCAATTAGCGTGCTAAATGATAGCACGTATCACACGGTGAGAATCATGGACATCTTGGGATTATCGGACCCTTGGATCTTGGGCGGATATGTGCTCAGCATACTGAGTGTGGTATTCTGCTGCTCGTACGCCTACGTCAAGGGAATCAAAGCGGAGGAAGATTCCGATGAATGACGGAGTTGACCTCACGGTCTTCGGAGCGATGGTCGTCGTATTCGTGGCTGTCACGTTGATCCTCGGATGGTTCGGATACAAGAACACCAAGAACAACGAGGAATTCCTTCTCGGCCGCAGCAAGGCAGGGCCTATGATCATCGCCCTCTCCTACGGCTCCACCTTCCTCTCCGCATCGGCGGTCATAGGATTCGGCGGTCAGGCCGCCGTACACGGCATGTCGCTGATGTGGCTGTGCTTCCTGAATCTTTTCGTCGGTCTCATCGTCGCCTTCCTGATATTCGGAGGACCCACCAGGCGCAAGGGGCGTGCTCTCGGTGCATCCACATACGCCGATCTTCTCGGCAAGATCTACGGATCCAAAAGCATCCGCGCATTCACCGCGATCCTGATCATCGTGATGATGCCCATCTACGCGGCTGCCGTGCTGAAGGGAGGGGTGAACTCCCTCGCCACCATCACAGGACTCAACGAGTACTACGACCTCATCCTGATCTGTCTCGCAGTCATAGTTGCGGTCTACGTCGTATACGGAGGCATCATCGCCGTCATGTACAACGATGCCCTCCAGGCCGCTGTGATGTTCATCGGGATGCTGGTCATCCTGATCGTCACCTACTCCTACTTCGGAGGAGTCACCGCCGGAAACGAGGCCCTGGTGAACCTTTGGGACACCAAGTTCTCCCAGATGGACAAGGTTTCGGGCACGTTGGAGGGATTCAACGGTTGGACGAACTTCTCATCCTTCGGATCCACCGAGTGGCTGACAGTGGTCACCACATTCCTGCTCGGAGTGGGCATCGGTGCCCTCACCCAGCCCCAGCTGGCCGTCAGGTTCATGTCCGCCAAATCCGACAGGGACCTGAACAAGTCCCTCCTGGTCGGTTCGATATTCATGCTCGTCATCGTCGGATCCGCCTACACCGTCGGACCTCTGAGCAACGTCTACTTCTTCGACACCCACGGCATGATAGCATCCGAATACATGTCATCCATCGGTCTGGGAACCGATTTCATCATCCCTCAGTTCATCCTCGAGATCTTCGAAGGAATGACCTTCGGCGATGTGTTCGTCTCGCTCTTCCTGCTGTCCCTCGTCTGCGCTGCGATCTCCACCATCAGCGCTCTGCTCCACACCATCGGAGCAGCCGGAGGATACGACCTGTACACGCTCTACAGGAACAGGAAGGGAACCATGAAGGGCGATTCCCAGAGCGTCAACCTCAACAGGATCTGCATCGTGGTCATCATGGTCCTCATGGTCGTCTACTGCTACCTGATGCCCAAGGACATCATCGCCAAGGCGACTTCGATCTTCATGGGCATGACGGCAGCCGCTCTTCTCCCGGCATACTTCCATGCCCTCTACTCGAAGAACCCCAACAGGAAGGCTGCTATCGCAAGCATCTCAGCAGGGACCGTATCCTATCTGTTCCTCGCTCTGTTCATCAACTCCGGTACCAGCATCTTCCTTCCGGTATGCAAGATGATCACAGGCAACGCCGTGCTCTTCCCGGACAGCGTGTTCGCAGGCATAGACCCGTTGGTGATCGCTCTTCCCCTGTCGATCATCGCGATGACCATGTCGCTGTTCTTCTTCAGAACCGAGAACAAAGCGGAACCCTCATCTGTCTGATTCTAAACTCTTTGTCTGATGGTGTTCATTTTGGACACCATCAGTTTAACTTCATTGTGATTAGTTCATTATTATGAGTATTAGCATAATGGTTGACAACCAAGCGTTTTTGAAAAGTTTTAAATCATGTTAAATCCGCCTAATGTTCGAATTTTCGTCTAAAAAGGCAAAAATACATCAATCACTCCCAAATAGGATGAAAATCACGAATAAGTTACAGAATGTCATTTATTCGTAGAAGACAACGATATTCATTTCGTATGATTTCGAACAGGACAAAATGTCCCTAATCGGACGTTTCTATCATGTGATATAAATACGAAATGTGTAATACGAGGTATTGTTCCATAATATGTGGATGCACGATTCGGAGTGACATTATGAGAGAGAAAGACCCCACAGGAGTTACAGCGCTTGAGGAGAAGCATATGATCGCGATGCTGGTTTTTCTCGCTGCCAACGGCCCCAGCAGGAAGATCGACATCTACGACGGGGTGTCTTCTTCCAACCCGCGGATGCCCGACAAGCTCAATCTTCTCGAGGATATGGGACTCGTACAGCAGGACATGGATCCGGTCACACGTGCGACCGTCGTTTCCCTGACGGAATCCGGTGATGAGGTGGCCAGCCTCCTGCTCGCCGTCGACAAGACCATCAGGTCGGCGCCCAGAACTTAAGTAGGTTCTGGGTATCGTGCCTTCATGGACAAGGCACTGGAGCTGAGGAACGTATCCATCGTCAGGGACGGGAACTATATCCTGAAATCTGTCGATCTCGACATCTACAAAGGTGAGAATGTCGCGGTCATCGGTCCGAACGGCTCCGGAAAAACCACACTCATCAAACTTCTGAGAGGGGACATACCTATTATGACGAGGAGAATCCGGCGACATTCCGTATCTTCGGGATGGATCGCTGGAATCTCTTCGATGTCCGCAGCAGGATGGGCGTCGTATCCATGGACCTCCAACAGCAGTTCCATGACGACACCAAGGTCTGCGAGGTCATATGCTCCGGATTCTTCAACAGTCTCGACGTCTTCAGGAACCAGACCGTGACCGAGGAGATGAACAGGGCATCGTACGAATCCGCCGTCGCCCTCGGGATCGACGACATCTACGACCGCGAGATCCAGAATCTGTCATTGGGAGAGATGCGCCGCGCTCTGATCGCCAGGGCATTGGTGACGAAACCCGACCTGCTGGTACTCGACGAGCCCATGACCGGATTGGATATCGTTATGAAGTCCAAGTTCCGTTCCATGTTCGACATACTCATCGATGCGGGCGTCAGCATAGTGATGATCACCCACGAATTGACGGACATCCCGGAATCGGTGAAGAGGGTGGTCATGGTGAAGGACGGCAGGATCTTCGCCGACGGCCCGAAGGGCGAGCTACTCACAAGCGAGAAGGTCTCCGAACTGTTCGGAGAGCCGATCGACGTGGAGCAGGGCCGCGGGCTGTACAGGATGCATCTGAGGTCGGAGCGATGAAGCTGATTTGCGGCGAGTGCAGGAATGCGATACCCGAGGGGATGGACTTCTGTCCCCGTTGCGGATGCACCATAGAGCATGCCATGGCATTGGACGACGGCAACGCCGTCGGAAGGATATGCCCTTCATGCGGAAACATGTGCAGCCGTGCCGACACCTTCTGCGGAGGGTGCGGAACACGTCTCCCTCCCGTCGCAGGTCCCGGATACACGATGCCGGTCATGAACCGGAGAGGCGGTCTGGCGCTGGTTCTCGGTCTGATCCCCGGATTCTTCAATATATTCGG
>LVVU01000147.1 GCA_006954465.1 Candidatus Methanoprimaticola hominis | reverse complement strand
TGCGGGCCTGTATTTGAATGATGCCCCCGTGCGCAGTATGACGGCATGGTATCGGTTTCGTATACCTGATTCCACCAACTCGGATGTCACCTAGCTGGATCAATTTTAACGGCACTTAATAGGCAATCGTCAGTAACCCTGCCCGTCAAAGCTCCTAACGTTCGATGCCTGAAGATTGGTCGTTAGGGACCGAATGTGTCGATGGTTCGGATCGATGTCAACGCTGACACCGATTATGACGCCATTCCCGAACCGTCGATAAGCGGCCCGTGTTCCCCGATCCACACATCAGGGCGGTTTCCTCCCGTCGGTCTGTTCCGGAGTAGTTATGATGGTCTGTACGCAGAACGGACAGAAGTCGAAGGACTGCGTGTCGGGGATCTTGCAGTGGCAGAGAGCAGGTCATTCTCGGGTCCACTCCGAGGATCTTCAGGAGCATGCCTTCATCCATCGTTCCGAAGCGGGTCTGGCGATTCTCGCTAGCATTACCAATTTGACATCTGTTGTCGGTGTTGCCGCACGCTTCCATGATCCATCGTTCCCAATCGAACGATCTGTACAGCCTGCAAGTCACCTTTCAACCCTATGTGTCCAAGAGGCATCCTGGGGACTCTGTGCAATCTCGCAATTATCGATAATCGATAATTTGATATCGCATCTCCCGGATTGGGAGGGTATGAAGGGCGATCTCCACACTTTGAAGAAGGCCTGCCTGTACGGTTCGAAGGTCATGGCCTGCGGTGCGTTCGTCATCGCCGCGATAATAATCGTTCTCATAGCGCTGGGGATCGGCTCGTTTGTCTCCGACACGTTCTCCGGACTGCTGGAGCAGATCCTCCAGATGTCGTTCGAAGACAATTCCGCGACGGTCATCGTCGCATCCTATGCGGAGATGATCGTCATCTTCTTCCTGGCGTTCGTCACCGTCCTGACGATCTATTGGACCATGTCCTCCATACACGAGGAGCACAGTCCCTTCTCATCGGAGAACACCGACCGTGCGATGGTCCTCTCCAAGGTCTACATCATCGCCGCGTTCGTCCTCGCCATGTTCGAGGCCGTCGGCGGAAGAGGCATCGGCCCGATCCTGTTCATGTTCTTCGGCTGCATCCTGATCTCCGTCGTCCTGTTCATGTTCTCGTTGATCATACGCTACGGGTCCGTCCTGCAGGACGAGTCCGACCGCACCCTGTGATACCATGACGATAATCCTCAGATTGGACAGGATCATGGCGGACAGGAAGATCCCCCTCAATCAATTGGCGGAGATGGTCGGGATCAGCAACGTGAACCTGTCCAACATCAAGACCGGCAAAATCTGCGCGATAAGGTTCTCCACCCTGAACGGGATATGCCGCGCCCTGGGCTGTCAGCCGGGGGATATCCTCGAGTATGTCGAGGACGAGGAAGACGATTAACGATAATCATTAATTTTTTATCGATAGTCAAGATTTTTATAAGTCTGCTCCATCGCACCTGCGATGAAGACGATTACCAAACTGCTGAGCAGCACGGCCTCCATGATGGGGCTGGCCGTCGTGGTCTCTCTGCTGACCAACAAGTACATTACAGGGATCTATCCGGATTTCCTCGCCGACAACAGCTCGCTGCGCAGCAACATCACGATCATCCTTCTCGCTGCGATGCTCACAGTGACCCTGTCGAGGATCCCGTACAGGGATCTCAATCCCGTGAAGAACTCCAGGTCCGTCCTCAGGGCGATAATCATCGGTCTGATCGTCGCATCGACCATCCCTCTGGTCGCTTACTTCATCATCAAGGACATCGACGGATATTCGCAGTACGCTCCCGGACTCGTCTTCCTCGCGGCGACCCCGTTCGCCGGATCGATCGGGCCTCTATCCTTCATCCTCCGCGGGGACCTGGAGCATGCGCTCAGGTCGACCATCGTGGTCTATGTCGTCGCTCTGCTTTGGATCCCGTTCATCGTATGGGTGACCCTCGGTGAGACGGTGGACATGACGACCGTCGTCATGACAGTGGTGGAGCTCATCGGAGTGCCTCTTATCCTCTCCAGGCTGTTCACTAAGGTGAAGATCGACAAGACAGTCATGGCCGTCGTTCTCAACTGCATCATCGCGTTCCTCGTATGGCTGTCCGTGGGTTCCACGAACTTCGGATCCGCAGGATTCACCGTCCTGGCGGTCTTCATGATAATCGCCGCCCTCAGGGATGTCGGTCTGGGTTTGGGAACCGAGGCGGTCGAGAAGAAGGCGGGCATCCCCTGGTCCCAGAGGGTCACCGACGTTCTGATGGTCTCCTACAAGAACAAGGGTATAGCGATCGCCCTGTGCGTTGCCGTCATGGGCCCTCAGACGCCCTATGCGATGGTGGCAATCGCCGCATCCATCGTGGTGGAGGTCTGCTGGGTGGCGTTCATGGATTCCGTCCTGTTCTCGAAGAAGAGGATGGAGGCCGAGCTCAAGGCGGATTCCGAAGCCGGAAGGCATCAGGTCTGGGAGAGCTGAAACACGCGGGGGTCTCGCACCCCCGCATCGTCCGTTCAAGCCGGTGACATGCGCCGCTCCCCTATGGGGATGCGGAGACGGATGCTGTTTCGGGAATGGGGGAACCCTGTCGTCCCTGGAGATGAGATTGGGGCCGCCGATTAATTATTAATTGTCACTTCTATTGTTATTAAATTTCTACTTTGCACGAGAATGTAAAGTTATGTAAAGTTGTCCCGGCCATTGTAGAGGTATGCTTTCCGATGCCCTATACGCATCATTTTCACTAATCCGAGTTCGTTGAGCTTCTGGATGTCCCTGCGTATGCAGCTCGGTTGGATCACGTACTTCGCTGCCAACTCATAGATATCCCTGGGCTCGGTGCTGTTCATAAGGTCTGAAAGGACCTCCCTCTGGCGTATGCTGAGGCCGGATGTGCGGGAATCCTCCAATGTCTTGCTGTTCTCATCCATCTTGCGTCTAATGTAGCTCAGGAATGCATCGGCGGCTTCGAAGATCATGTCCAGGTTGTAGTTGATGAAGTAGGTGACATCGTTGCCATCGGTCTCCGAGAGCAGGTAGGCGTTATCGTACTTGCCACGGTGGCTCTTCATGATTTTGGATATGGAGATATACTCCACTGATGCGTATCCGTTGCGCATCAGATACCAGTAGAACAGGGATCTGGACACGCGTCCGTTCCCGTCCATGAACGGGTGGATGCAGGCGAGTACGAAGTGCAGCACTATCCCTTTCACGATAGGGTGGACGAAGACGCTGTCGTCGTTTGCGAAGTCGCACAGCGCCTTTATCAGGTCGGGGATCTTGTTGAAATCAGGCGGATCGTGGTACGTCTCGCCGGTGAACGCGTCGCGTACGGCGATGGAGTTGTCATCTCTGAACATCCCTTCGTATTTTGTATCATCGAGGGTGTCGTGGGAGATGAGGGAGTGGATCTCCCTGATCATGTCTGGAGATAGTTTGTCATTGGAATGCTCTTTGATGAACCGCATGGCGTTGTAGTTGTTGACGATCATGCGTTCGGATTTGTTCCTCGGGGCCGTGTTCTCGCGGAGCATCTTCTTCGCGACTTTGGTCGTGGTGGACGCCCCCTCGAGTTGACTAGATGCTATGGATTCTTCCATAATGGAACTCACCGTCAGCATCAGGCGTCTCTTCTCATCCAGTATGCTACTGGGGACTAGACCGGACGAGAGGCGCATGTCCAGGTCATGGAGGATGCGCTGGGCGTTATCGGTGATGTTGTACCCTATAACTAGGTCGTCGAACTCCACCGTTCTGATGGTTCCCTCTCTGAGGATCTTCATGAGGGCCCAGAGGGTCTCTCTGGAATCGGGACCGACGTCTCTGTACTCCAAGTCAGACCAATGGAGATATCTGCTGTTGTACTCCTTGGCCAATTCCATGGTATCGGGGGACCAAGTGGGAAGACCTCCGTTCAGGAGATCTTTCAGCTCTGGTGCCTGTTCCGGTCTTTTCACGTATCCAGTAATCCTGGATGCACATAAGAACTTTACACTTTTCATCTGAATGAAAAGTTACAAGCTAGGTGACATGCGAGTTGGTACCGTTGGTGCATACGTATTCTGAATCCGTATTACTCTCTAACTTCGTGTAATAAAGACTCTGTAAGA
>LVVU01000146.1 GCA_006954465.1 Candidatus Methanoprimaticola hominis | reverse complement strand
GATGACAAGGACGGGTTGTGCGTATAATAACAGCTGTCTGTAATGTTTGTAATAGCTATTACTCGGAATCCACCAACTCGCATGTCACCTAGCTTGACGCCTTTTCGACAGCGCTCTCGACATCCCCTCTGCAGATATCCATCTCCCTTCCGAGGGCCGACGCGGCTTCGGCGCACTCAGGGCGGGATCCCATCGCATCCACGGATGCGTTCTCGAATATCCCGCCGCTCAGCATGGCGGTCCCCATCTCGAACACGCAGTCGCGCAGACCGTCCTCGGCCCTCCTGCGGGCCTGCTCCTTCCGCCTATCGGCGAAGGACAGGATCATGGTGGACAGGGCGGCTGTGATCGCCGATATCGTCAGCGACTCCTCCACGCTCCTTCCGAGCGCGGCCATCATGATGAATATCGGAACGACGGACAATGCGGGCAGCAGTACGCGGAGGTCTGTTCCATGTCCTCTTTCGAGGAACGGGTTGGCGGACCGCAGCCACATGCAGATCCCGACCATCACCGCCGGGATCAGGACGAGCATTATCAGCGTGAGCACCCCTTCGTCGATGGCCATCGAACCGAACAGTCCTCCGATCCCCATCACCGGGATGATCGTCATAATCACCAGCGGAGCGAGGATGCAAAGACTGTAAACTGCCATGCACGGCGCGGTCAGGGAAGCGCTGTACCGCTCGCCCATCAGACGCACCGCGTCCAGAGCTACCTCGGATGCCTCCGAGAACACCGCGCTGCTCTCTCCCCTGTCCCCTGCCTCGGAGGCGGATATGCACAGCAGGATAGCTTGACGGTATCCCGCGGTCCCCGCCGGCAGATCGCCCATGGACGTCGTGAGGGCATCCTTCACGCTCCTCTCCTCCTTCGTATCGGTCCTGCGGACCGCCTCCGAGAATATCCTTGAGGATTCCGGAGGTCCATCCGAGGCCACCATGCGTACCGCTGCATCCAGGGATCCCCCGGATCCGATTACCGAGGTCAACAGACCGACCACCGACGGACCCTCGTTGACGAGCCTCTTGCCGTCGGGCATCGCCCTCGACCCTCCTCTTCAGCTCCCTCAGCGCATCCTCCGCCGAGGACCCGGGCTTCATCCCCTCGAGGATCTCGTTGGCGGTGAGGATCCACTCCGGTCCGAGATACGATTGGTCCCTCATGCCCTCGCCTGCAAGGTACGAGCGCATCATCGACCTGGCCCGCATGTCCTTAACCGCATCCTTGCGGGTCATCTGCAGGGATTGAAGGGCCCTCTCCATGAACGGGGACGAAAGCAGCCCCTCCGGGCCGGAGATGTCTATGAACTCTCCGGGGGTCCTCCCGGTGCAGACCATCTCGTTCACCCTGCGGATGAGATTGCCGGTCCTCCTGTCGCGCACCGTCCCGAGTGTGACGATGACGTCGGTCGCCATGAACGCCTCCGGAGGGATGCCCACGTCGTAGACCATCCTCTGATAGACCGACGAAGCGGAATCTCCGTGGACGGTTCCGAGGATCGCGGAACCCGCACGGCCCGCGCGCATGCTCTGATAGAGGGTCTTCGCCTCCTCGCCGCGGACCTCGCCCATGACTATGGCGGACTCGCCCAGCCTGAGCGATGTACGTAAAGCCTCGTCGGCACGGGAGTTCGCTGTCCCCTGGATCCTGTCGTCCACCAGCATAGTCTGCACCTTGTAACCCATACGACGCATGTAGTCTCCTTGTATTTCTAATGTGTCCTCGATTGTTAGAATGCGTTGGTTAAGGGGAAATTCCATCAATGCAGCAGATAGCAATGATGTCTTTCCAGCCCCTCTGGCCCCGCATATCAGCATCGTAGCGCGGCTGTTGATCAGGAACGAGATTATCCCTGCGATCCTCGGACTGACCGTTCCGTTGGAGATCAGACGGCTCAGAGTCCACGGACGGACTGAATGCTTCCTTATGGCGACGGCGTTGCCGTGGGGGCTCAGCGGATATCCGACGATGGTAGCCCTTGCATCGAATCCTCCGAGATCCGTCTCCAGAACGGGGCTGGAGGCGCAGAAGCGGAGGCCGCTCCTCCTCCGGAGGATGTTCACGAGATTGTCCACCTCGCGCTCCTCCGCCATCAGGTTGGTGGAGCAGCGGATGTGCGAGTTCAATCCCTCGATCCCGTTCACGGTCACGTGTATGCGGTTGGAAGAGCACGGAGCGTCCACGTAGACGTCCTCGATATGCTGGTCCGACAGCAGCACCTCGAATATCCCCGCGCCGACCGAATGGCGGTATGCTATCGAGCATATGTCCCGGACGACCGACTCGACATCGTCCGTTCCCGATGCCTCTGCGATGTCGTCCCATCTGTCGGACAGGATGGATCTCGCCATCCCCTCTATGGAATCCCTGTCGAGGCTCCCTCCCCTCTCGCGGTAGGACTCGCGGATGTCCTCGATCAGCTCCAGGACCTCCAGGTTCAGCGGGTCGGGGTAGGCGTACTCCCTCGGTGTGACGCAGTAGTAGGCCTCGCCTCCTGCGGATTCGCCGATCGTCACCGCCGCATCCTGCGTCATATAGGATGCGATCGTCCTGAGCTCGGGAGTTCCGGCAACCCAGCAGTCCGTGTAGGACGGTTTGGTGCGCACATCCTCGCAGGCGATGGCCCCGAACAGCTCCGGGAGGGTCCTGTCCTTTGGACGGGGAGTGCCGAGCAACGGGGACGAGGGGTCGATGGTCGCCACCTTGCTGCCTTGGGGCGTGGATGGGAACGGATCGAGGGATGCGACGCCTCCATCCTCCGGCTCCGGGGTGATTATCGTTCCGAACGGGGGGAGTCTGAGCCTCATCTCCCGCCCCCCGGGATCCCTGCGCGGATGCGTCTTATGCCCTCCTCCATCTGGTCCAGGGCCCTGGCCGTGGCCAGGGTGCACGCCTTGCAATCCTGCCTCTCGTCGTCGATCCCGTCCAGGAGAAGCCTGGGAGCAGGGTCGTTCTCCGGGAAGGAGTTCCATGCTGCCGTCATCACCTCCCTGCGGGATGCGGGGCATAGCCTGCACCTTCCCTTCAGCTTCTCGTCGGGGATTGACCAGCGCATCATCGATGCCGCTTCCCGTATCACCGACCCCGCCCTTCCGGAGATCTCCGTGTCCCTGCCGGTGCGGAGAACCACCCTGTCGGCGCTCCCCGTGGCCGCCATGGTCCTCACCATGCACCCCAGGCACTCCTTGGAGCCGGGGACAGGCCGGAACAGGCATCTCCTGCAATCCACTATCAGAAGGCCTCCTTCGAGCATGGCCGAGGGGCCCTTGTCCTCCGCGTCTCCGCGGAGCAGACGTCCGATATCGATGTCCATGAATGGGGACGGCCTGTGAGGGTATTATAAAGGCGATTGCCGGACGCAGTATGACAGTACGGTATTAGTTTCGTATACCAGCATCTGATTCGAATGCATGGATGATGAGGATCTGCCGCTGTTCTTCAGAATGGGATCGTCATCGGTGTGATCGGAAATGCTCTTCGGAATAGACTACTTCTCCGGTCGTTGCTATCTCATGGATGAACGAGTACCTTCTCTCTTTATAGTACAGATAATCCTCGTAGCTCGCGATTACGAGATCGAACGGCAATCTGAGACCGACGAACTGCCTGGCGATGGTCGCATAGAGCACCTTCTCGTTCTCGACCTCATCGAATACCACAAGGATGTCCAGGTCGCTGTCATCCCTGGCTTCGCGGCGGGAGACGGAACCGAAGATCGTGATCATCCTCGGATGGGTCGCATCCACTATGCGACGTACAGCCTCGTCGACCTTGGAATAGTCGAACATCTCAATCCACCGATGCGGTGCATGCATACCCGGGTATATGTCTGCCTTGTGGACCCCGGCCCGCCATCCGGAAGCGTGTCTGCATCCCCATTCGCCTCCTCCTCGAGGCGACAGCTATTAAGGAATGACCCAATCCAGCCGGCATGGAGATACTCTCGCCGACCGGGACCCCTGAAGGCCTCGCAGCGGCTATCAAAGGCGGATGCGACGCCGTGTACCTCGCCGGCAAGAGCTTCGGCGCCCGCGCCTACGCGGGGAACTTCTCGGACAAGGAGCTGGAAGGGGCGATAGGATACGCCCACGACCACGGGGGAAGGGTGCACGTCACCGTCAACACGTCGATCCTCAACAAG
>LVVU01000145.1:5442-8239 GCA_006954465.1 Candidatus Methanoprimaticola hominis | reverse complement strand
GCGTATAATAACAGCTGTCTGTAATGTTTGTAATAGCTATTACTCGGAATCCACCAACTCGCATGTCACCTAGCTTGAGGTTCTTCGATGCGGTTCTCTGTTCCTATGTTGCAACTATCTTCGATTTCATGTCTTTTCGTTAACACGGAATCGGAGCGAGGGACGGCCATAGGTTAATATCGAACCTGTGTTGGAGCACATAGCATCATGCCGATACACACATCGGAGAGGATGGGGTGCGTGATGCGAAATCCGGGGTGAGAAGCCCGGAGGAATAACCATGAAAACGAAAATGAACCCCGCCATGGGGGGGGGGGGGGGGGGGGCAAGCGCCTCCAAGAAGCTCATGGCGGCAATCGCCGTTCTGGCAGTTGCGTTCGTCGTCTTCGCTGCGATCCCCGCAGTCGATGTTGACGGCGAGGGTCCTGTAGTATCGGCTGATCCCTTGAACGGAATGATCAGCCCTGCTGTGACACCTGCAGATGGCAAATACACGCTGACTGGAGATACGACAGTAACCCTGACTGACAATGTGACCCTGAACGACTTCAAATTCTCGGGAGCATACACACTTACGATCACGTCTGGAAACAGCGGACATTACAAGTTGAACGTCAATTATGACTTCGAGCAGAAGCCTTTCAATTCGTCAACTGGAAGCATATTCCAAGTATCGGGTGTTGTCATCAACAATGCGGATCTCACGATTGTTCAGGAAGACACTGGGAAGACCGTTGGGCCTGGATCTAACGAGGCTGGATGCTCCGTGTTCGGTGCAGGTAGCGTCGAAGTCAAGGGTGATTCCACCCTGACAATCACGACCGATAAATTCGCTAACCGTGTATTCTACAATAACGGGAGTTCATTGACCATCGATGGACCTAGTGCGAAAGTCGTTCTTGACAAAGCTACGTCCTCTACCGTCTCCCTTTCTATGAATAATGGGGCTGCTCTTGAGATAAAGAATCCTCTTTTCTCTGCAGGAAATTTCTATCCGAATGTGGACAACATTTCCGAGAATGCTGTCGCCTGTTCGATCACAGTTTCGGGTGCTCGTGATGGCAACCACGGACTGTTCTTCTTCGGATCGACCGACAACGGTGGCAGCACTGACGGAAGCCTGAAGAATGTGAACGTGAAATCCGATGGAATCGTCGGATTCTACTCCCACAAGTCTGTAAATGCAACCGGTTCCACGATCGAGGCCGACAAGCTGGTTGTTGCGAAATCCGGTGCAGCCGCCATGGCTGACGTGACCGGTGCAACATTCAAGGTTTCCAGTGTCCAGGCAATCAATCCGAATGATGGATACAAGGCTGTTGATGACAAGACTCTGGATCTCGGTAATGTTACCTTCACCGGCAACACGACCATCGGTTCCGGAGTAACTGTGAATGTCAAATCTGGTGCTACCCTTACCGTCGCTGAGAAAGCCACTCTGTCCGTCGCGGGTAACCTTGCAGGACAGGGTAAAGTTAAGAACAACGGTGTCGTCGAGTCCCTGAACGGCGGAAACATCACCACTAAGGTTACCGGAAACGAGACCACATCCAGGACCGACGACTCTCAGATGGAGAACGTCTCCATTGAGGGAACTGTCAAGGGAACCGACAACGTCTTCGACAAGGATCAGCTCGCCACCGTCAAGGGCAACTCCGTCATGGCCGAGGATTCTAAGCTCGTCATCAACGGAAAGCTGTACATCCCCGAGGGTGCCACTCTGACCCTCATGCCCGGAGCCGTTCTCGAACTCCGCAACAACGCCGTCCTCGAAGTCGAGGGGAAGCTCATCATCGAGGAGAAATACGATGGAGAGCCCGCCAAGATCGATGCCATCAGCGGGAAGATCACCGTCTCCGGTTCCGTCGAGGACGGAGGAGAGATCAACGTCGAAAGCGGATCCGTCGAGATCAAAGCCGACGGAGCAGTCATCGTCGGAGAGGCCGGGAAGCTCGTGTCCTCCAAGGTCTCCGTCGAGGAGTCCGCTACCCTCCAGGTCAACGGATCTCTCGGAGCAACCGCTATCGAGAACGCCGGAACCGTCATCTTCGACAGCATGGTCGCGTCCGAGAATGTCACCATCAAGATGAAGAACGGCGGAGCGGTCGATGTCAAGAACCTTACCCTGAAGGAGGACGGAACTGTCACCATCGAGGATGAACAGAACGACATCATTCTGAAGGCCGATACGGTCACATTGAAGAAGATCAAGGGCGAGGATGGAACAGAAACCGATGTGGTCCTTCCCAACGGCGCATATGCGGCCGCCGTCATTAGCGGAGTAACCATCACCGAGCAGGTCACCTCAAGCAAGAACACTGGTGGAGAAACCGTCTACACCTATGTCATGGACATCTCCGGCAACGCCGCTGTGGATTACGTCTACGTCGCAGCCGGAGATGAAAATAAACCTGAAGTAGACAAGGTTGCTGCTTCCATCACTCTGAACGGATCCTCCGAAGGCAAGAATGGAATCACTGTTACCGGCGCGCTCACCGTCGGAGAGAACGTCACCCTCAACAACGCAGGGAAGTTGACCGTCTCCGCTACCATTGATGCGTCCAAGGGCAAATTCACCAACAAGGGTACAGTTACTAGTGGAGAGGCCTCTTCCGAGAGAATGGGAACCCTCACCGTTACCGGAGAGGGGAAGGTCATCGTCAAGGCCCTCATAACTGATGGAACCGTCAATGCTGCTAGGTATGTCACGACTTCCGACAAGCTGTACAACTACGTCACCCTCGATGCTGCCCTCGCAGCCGCCAATGCCGGTACGACCAAGGACATCGCAGTCCTC
>LVVU01000145.1:0-5424 GCA_006954465.1 Candidatus Methanoprimaticola hominis | reverse complement strand
CACTCTTCCGAAGGATGTCAAACTCGACCTCAAAGAAGCGATCGTCGCTATCGGAGAGGACGCCAAGGCTACCGGTGTCACCCTCACCGTCGCATCCGGAGCCTCCGTCAAGAACGCTCCTGCATCCATCGACGTCTACGGAACCGTCTACTCCGAGAAGAAGACCGACATCGACTCCGCCGTCCGCGAGAAGCTGACCGCAGGTGCCGATGTCTACTCCGAGGAACTCAACGAGAAGGGCCAGGCCGTCAGCGACGGATGGGCGAAGTGGACCAACATTGCCACCGCTCTCATCGAGGCTCCCGAGGGCTCCGTCGTGAAGATCACCAAGAACCCCATGGAGATCAAGACCGACCTGACCATCCCTGAGAAGGTTACTCTGGACACCAACGGCAATAATGTCATCGTGTCTCCCGGAGTCACTATCACCGTCAACGGAACCCTGTCCATCACCAATGAAGGCAACACCTTCGTGCTGAAGAATGCTGAAATGAACGCTGATCGCTCGGAGAAGACTCCTGCCGCCAAGATCGTTCTCAACGGCGATATCGTCTCCAACGATGTAATTAGATTCATCGATGATGCACAGACGCCTGTTGAAGTTGTTGTCGGAGCAGCTTATTACTCCATCACCACCAAGAACGTCACCAAGTACTACGCCACGACCGTCGAGAAGGCCGCACCTCTCATATCCACTGTCGATGAGCAGAAGATCACGCTGAAGGGTGCCGAGCTCACCGTCGGCGACGTCTCCTTCGAGGGAATGTCCGCCGAAGAGCCCCTCGCCACCGTGGTCGTCGAGGCCAAGAAGCTCACTGTTTCCAGCATCACTCTCGCCAATGCGAAGATCGAATTCACCGGAGGCCAGACCTTCCAGGGAACCATCAAAGATGCTGCCGGAAGCATCGTCCTCAAGGGTAAGGTCGGCACCGCTATAACCACAACCGATGGTACGACAGAGCCTGCTTTCTCTGTCGAATCCGGAAAGGCTCTCGCCGTCTCCGGGAACTTCACCGGCGGAGAGGATGCAGTCGTCTTCTCCGGAGCCGTCTCCGTGAAGACTGGAACCATCGACAATGCGAAGGTTGAGGGAACCCTGACCGTCGCAGGAAACGCGAAGATAACGATCATCGTTGTCAATGGAGCCGTTTCCATCGATGCTGGAAAGACCCTCACCACCATGACCGCCGAGGTCTTCGGAACCATCGTAGGAGCCTCCGAGACCGGAGCGACCACTGGAACTCTCAATGTTGCAGTCATGTACATCGGTATNNCATCGTCTCGACCGGAGCCACTGCATCCGTGACCGGCAACGTTATCCTGGGCAACTACGCGCTCGTCGCCCCCGGAAGCACCGTTCCCGAGGCGTTCACCGAGGATGGCGTCAAGACCACCGCGTTCTACATCGGTGATAACCTCTACCTCACCGCCTACGCTGGTGCTGCAGTCACCGGAGAGATCGCAATGGTCGATGCTCACATCGAGAACGCTAGGTTCGACGGATGGTACAACGACAAGAACGAGAATGCTGTTGTCTCCTCCTCCTCCGGTACTACATCCGCCGTTGTAGGACAGAAGTTCGGTGCCACCGGTTTCGAGAAGGTAACCGCCAAGGTCGTCTACGACATCTATAAG
The DNA here is from genome assembly GCA_006954465.1 of Candidatus Methanoprimaticola hominis. Lineage (GTDB taxonomy): Archaea > Thermoplasmatota > Thermoplasmata > Methanomassiliicoccales > Methanomethylophilaceae > Methanoprimaticola > Methanoprimaticola hominis. The sequence continues at coordinate 3,789 of LVVU01000145.1, read as the reverse complement.
ATCGTTCTGAAGGCCGACGAAGGTATCGCCGACATCTACCTCAACGGTCAGGCCATGTTCTACGGTCTCGTCAATGGTACCAACGGATACTACTACGCCTACACCGCCACCGTCTCCGCAGGCGACTACAAGGTCACCTACACCCTGAAGAACGGATGGTCCGGAGAGGCCAAGCTCACCGGAGAAAACGTCACCGGAACCAGCTTCAAGGCCACCGGAATCCCTGCCAACGGACTCCCGCTCGTCTACCAGCTCTCCGGAGTCGAGAAGTCCGGATACGTCGAGCCCGTCACTCCCTCCGAGGACAACGGCGACGACGGTCTGACCATCACCGACTACCTGCTCATCGTCCTCGTCGTGCTGATCGTCATCATGGCGGTCATCGTCGCGATGCGTCTGATGCGCAGCTGAGTGCGATTTCGTTCTCGAAAGGGAATAAGCAAGTAACCTGAACAGCAAACCCCGGGGGCCGAAAGGCCCCCGCCAACAAGGATCAAACGCATTCCCGCAATTCAACAAATCAAAAGCGTCAGCGTACGCCCATTCCACCGCTTCATCCGAAGCATCTCATTTCTCGCATTCACACAACATCATCATATCTCACGCTAAACACGGTCCGTACGTCTTTTTCATGTGTGGCGGACGGACCCCGCTTACGTTCGGACCTCTCATTCGGACGGGACCATGGTCGAAACCCATTACCCCGCACGGCTCTCACTCCTGCGGGGATCTCTTCCATATCACGCAAGCAATCGAGAACCGGCCCAGATAAGCGGCTCTGTAATGGAGATATATTTGAGCGGATGGCTATGGAACTCGAGGTGTGTTACGCAAGAATACAGAATGAAAAGAATTTCAGAAGGTCTTTTCCTATCGACAGGATGGGTATTCGTATGAAATCGATTTCTCGGCATCACTCGATCTCATCCGATTCTCTGAGGATCTTCACGTACTCCTCTTCCGACAGCGGACATCTGACGAGATCCATGAATCCGGATTTCGACAGCTTCAACTGATGAGACATCTTCAGTATCAGATCATCACCGATCTCGTTCTCCCCATGGCTCATCTTCGTCCTGATACGGGTCTTGATGCCGTTGACATAGAGGATGTACCGTACATGGTCGGAGTCCTTGACGCATTCGAATCCCTTCTTGCAGAGGCTTCTGTCGATATCCTTCGTCTTGACGGTCGTCGTATCGATCACACTTCTTCACGTTAGCGAGCAACCATCTCTTGTACTCGCGAGCAACGCTGTCCATCTCGGAGTCCTTCTCCATGGCATACTCCTCCCATGCGATTTCGATCTCGGATTGAAGATCCGCCTTGACTTCATCCAGCGTCTTGCCTGATGCGAACAGGTCTGCCTCCTTGTTGCTGAGCACGATGCTGTTCTCGAACCTCTCTACATCGAACACGATGGGCCTAGTGAAGTGGAACGGGCCTACGTCCGACATCTCCACCCTTTCTCTGCTCTTCTCCGAGTAGATCGCATTGCATCTGCTGGACGACAGAGCATCGAGGAATGGTCTCACGTAATATTCGCCGCTTTCAACGGTCTTGTACATTTTATCACCCGTTCAATACCTTGCCCAACCACTCGTAGATCTCGCGAGCGCTCCCCTCAGACATGATGACGCTGCATTCGAGGTTCCTGATCATCGAATCATCGGATTCTGTTGAGACCCTTTCATCGAGTTGACCATCTGTACTCAGTCTGTATGTTTCGGAGGACGGAATCGGAGGTTCCTCTTTGAAGAAACTTATGACTATCTCTCCTCTGGGGGTCCTTCCGCCATAGCATCCGTTGACGTACGCTGATGCGCAGTCCTTGTGCTGCACGTATTCGAATTTGATGTTATCGGTCATTTAATCCCTCGGATGGATAGGGTTGTAGGAAAGCAACGGGGTTCGAATCAAAGATGAGCAGGGATGGAAATAAGGGTTTTGGCATCTTGTTCCGATCACCGGTTCGAGAACGGGATATCTCATCCGTTCCTCGCCGATCCTGATCACAGAATCAACAGCGACTCCTTCAGAAGAGGTTGCCATGATGGACCGGTTCGTATCATCAAGACCTCGTCGATCATTATCAAGGTCTGGCGATAGGCCCTACTCCCAGGTACAGCAGCTGGAGATAGTCCTCATCCAGATGAGGCAACGAACCGCCATTGGCCTTGCGGATGTCCTCGAACGGGTCCACATATTGATAACGCGTCGCTCTCGTGTTCCCGACCTTCCGTAGGATCCCAAGATCGATCAGATGGGATATCCTCGCTCTGAACGTCTGGTCGCTAATGTCCCCCAACCAGGAATGCGTATCGGACAGGACGAAAGATTCCCTCCGGCGAGAATTCCTTATTATCGATCTCGAGAGACCGTCCACGGTCTTCTTGACATCTATCGGCCCCAATTCTTCATAAGCCTCTTCGAATGCCGAAACCAGGCATCCGACGGTCGTTTCGATCATCGGGTTCGGATCGCCCGATTCTATGAACGTCCTGCGAGCATCGCATAGGGTCTCCTTCGAATCCGCGAGATGCTTCGCTAAGGGGATCCTCATCACTCCGCGATAGTTTCTGGAGTTGAGAGCCATCGTCAAGACCTCCCCGTACACCAGGGAATTGTCTCCTTGGAACGGCTGGAGGAGTTCAAGGCCGTTCCAGAACAGGACTGCGGAGATCAAAGGATGGTACGGGGACTGGTTCAGCATCCTCAGTATGATAGTCAGATCCGACTCGGCGTAATCCTGCAGGCAGTCCGGCACGGCGCCTTCGCAGTACGGACGATTGCGAACACGGCCCGGTTCGTACCCGGGGATCCCCGATGTCAGTCTGTGCTGCATGGAAGCGACGGTATCGATGCTCCACGGGAATTCCCTCCTCTTCGAGAATCTCAAACCCGCCAATCTCGAAGGGATCCCGTCATCCGAATGGTGACATGACAGGATGTTCTCCATCTCTCCTTCATCAACATCGATGCCTGCGACACGCAGGTCATCCGTCAGAAGTTCGGCCATGTAGTCCATGAGCGGTTCGGGACGGACCGTGATGTCGTACACCTTCTGATTGAGGAACTCGATGTGCTTCATCACATCGCGCATCCCTTCGGTCAGGACGATCCTGCTTTCCAGTCCTCCGAACATCGATTCCATGCTATCCGTAGAATGCTGGATTGGATGTTAAAACTTCCCCTATGAACCAATGAGCCGCACCTATTGTGATATTTTTTATCATAATAAAATCGGAAATGGCCGTATTTACCGCCAATCTGTTAAATTATATATACAAACACGCTGTTGGACTATTCATCCAAGTGATAGCTATGGATAGGAAGATCACAGCGATCCTCGCCGTGGTCCTCGTGGTCGTCATCGCGGCAGCCGCCGCGATCGCTCTGACCGGAGGGGACAAGGGCGAGGACATACCCGTCGTCGAGAAAGGACCCTACAATCTCAACGACATCACGCTCCCTCTGAGCACCAGGCTCGTGGTGTGCGGGAATGCGGATAACAACGATGTAATCGACGAGAACGATCTCAAGATGATCCAGGACATCGTCGATGGCAAGGCCGTGTGGGATAAGGAGAAGTATCCGCTGGCCGACGCCTACCCCGACGGGACCATCGACCAGAAGGACATCGACCTCATGAAGAACATCTTAGCCAAGAAGACCTGTTGGGTCTACTACTAGACCGTTCGCTAAATACGTAATCTAATTAACCTACAAACCCTATCTATGCACACCCATATGAGGTGTGCAAGATGGCAAGGCCGAGATCATTCGAAT
>LVVU01000144.1:4169-4475 GCA_006954465.1 Candidatus Methanoprimaticola hominis | reverse complement strand
GTCAGGGACGCGGATCTGGAGGAGATCGGTAGGACCGCCGCCCGCGAGGCCATCGCCACGCTCTCGGCCGAACGCGCTCCCTCCGGGAACATGACCGTGATCTCCGATCCCATGGTATCGGGTCTTCTCGCCCACGAGGCGATGGGGCATGCTTCCGAGGGGGACGAGATCACGAAGAAGCGCTCGTTCCTGACCGATGCCGTCGGCAGGAAGGTCGCATCCGACATCATCACCATGTACGACGACGGGACCGTTCCGGGGGCTCACGGATCCATCCCGTTCGATGACGAGGGGACGCCCTCGTCG
>LVVU01000144.1:0-4157 GCA_006954465.1 Candidatus Methanoprimaticola hominis | reverse complement strand
ACCAGGGGTATATGCACAGTCTCGAGACCGCATCCCGTCTGGGGGTCCGTCCCACCGGCAACGGAAGGGCGGAGAACGCCGGCAAGAGGGTCTGGGTCAGGATGACCAACACGTTCTTCGGACCTGGCGACTGGGACAAGGACGAGCTCATCGCCGATACGAAGGAGGGGATCCTCTGCGACAAGATGCTCAACGGCATGGAGGATCCCGTGGGGGGATGCTTCGAGGCCAAGTGCCTCAGAGGATACCTGATCCGCAACGGCGAGATCGTGAAGCCCGTGCAGTCATTCACCCTGACCGGGAAGTCCGTGGATATCCTGTCGTCCGCCGACGCACTTTCCAAGGAGGTGCTCCTCGACGGAGGGATGTGCGGGAAAGGGATCGAGGATTGGGTCCGTGTGTCCACCGGAGGCCCGTACATGCGCGCCAGGATGATCGTGGGGGGAGGACAGTGAGCGATCTCCAATTCTACACAGAGAAGGCCCTGAGGTCCGTCGAGGGCTACGGGCAGGCGGAGGCCTACGCCTCCGAGAGCGTCATCCATACCGTCTACATCGACGGATCGAGGATCAGCAACATCGAGACGAAGCGCGAATCGGGGATGACGGTGAGGATCGCGGACGGAGGCCGCCAGGGGAAGGCGTCCGTCGTCCTCGGAGGAGACTCGTCCGTTCCCGAATGCGTCAGGATGGCCGAGAGCGTCCTGCGCTTCTCCCCCGAAGGAGAGGAGGTCTCCTTCGCAGTCCCCGGGCAGGCGAGGATCGCCGCACCCGACGTATGGGACAGGAAGGTCGAGGACGTCACCTCCGATGTCCTGAGGGAGATGGCCCGCAGGCTCATCGATTCCTGCGATGTTGATATCCCGAGGGCGCAGATCCGTGTATCCACCAACGATTGCAGGGTCATGAACTCCAACGGAGTGGATGCGTCGCATCGCAGCACCCTCGTCTACGGGCACTTCACGTCGATGTATCGCGGAGAGCAGCCCGGCGAGGGCGCCGAGACATTCCACAGCACCCATCTGGACATCCCGATAGGGGCAATCGGGGCATCGCTCTCCAGGCAGGCCCGGGATTCCGCGTCGGCCAAGGGATTCGAGGGTCATGAGAACCTGTCCATGCTCCTTCCGCCCGGACAGCTGGGCGAGATGCTTCTCACATCTGTGGGGGCGGCCGTCAACGGGGAGAATGTGAAGTATTCCCGGAGCCTTTGGAAGGATTCCGTCGGAACGGAGGTCGCCTGCAGGGATCTCACCATGATCGACGATCCGACCGTTCCCGCACCGCTGTCATGCGTCTTCGACGATGAGGGGTCGCCTGCGGAGAGGAGACCGGTCATCGAGAACGGGGTGCTCAGGTCGTTCCTGAGGGATTCCTTCTGCGGAGACAGCACCGGCAACGGGATGAGGAGGTCCAGCGTCGAGGCCCAGGGGGCATTCGAGAGGACCCCAATCGTGAAGCCTCTCAATCTGACCGTCTCGCCCGGCAGGTACACCAGGGATCAGCTCATCGAGCAGACCGATAACGGGATCCTCGTGGAGAGATTCGCGAATCCGGAGGCGGACGAGCTCTCCGGCAGGTTCGGCTTGAATGTTCGCTGCGGATATCTGATCAGGAAGGGGGAGGTCGTCGGCGTCGTCAACAACTCCCTGCTCATGGGCAACATGTTCGATGCCGTGAAGGCTATCGAGGCCATAGGAAGCGATTCCGTTCAGACAGGCGTGATAAACACGCCGACATTGGCGTTCTCCGGTGCGGAGCTCGTCGGAAACTGAGGTGCTCGGCCCGTAAGGGCCGCATCTCTTGCATCGAGTTCAGTTTTCAAGGATGGTAGCAGTTCGTCCCATCAGGTATAGTGTGCATACAGAACAGAATCTTCCGTTTCTATGTTGAGTTCCGTGGAGGCATTGGATGGAATGCAGTGAGTTTGCAACTCTTTTGGGTATAGTTCTGATCCCTGCGATCGTGAATATGATAATGGAGGAGGATGGGCCGGGTTCTACTAAAGCTGTCGAGTCCTTCTATCGTTCTCAGACATATGACGCGTTGGCAAGGGAAAGTACCGCCGTATGGCATTTCAGCGTCCTGACAATCTATCTGATGTGGAAGGGTGAGATGGAGAACGGTTATGTTGATTTCCCGGAGGAGTGCCGATGGATGAGAGGATGGCTTTTGCTGTGTACTGCATAGAACTCTATAGAGCGAGACACGGCGGTAACGGAAATGAGATCATGGATCTGTTCATCGGAACCGGGGCGTTGGATCACGTCATGAGGTTCTACGACGCCCTGCATGTGATGGGCAGCGAATACATACTCGACGATCTGGAGTCCTATATCGAAGAGCACCGCGATGGTTCTACGGACCCCGTCGTCTGAGAATCGATCGGAACGGAGGCTCGAGGACGACCCTCTGCCTGTCGCCGGCTTCTTCCATCTCGGAGCAGTCCCCGGTGAATCTTCCTATCCTGATGACGGGATAAGGCGATACCGGCCTTCCGTCCTCACCGCTGAGCGGCGTCGGACCGAAGAAGAAGCAGAGCGCACCCGGTCCGGGCCAGTACGCTATGTCGCCTACCTCGAGCTCCGTGACCCTGCCCTCCTTGGGCATCAGGGCATTCAACGGGCACTCGCAATAGGCCATCCCCCCGAGCATGTTGGTAGTGAGCTCGAGGGGAAGGGAGAGCCAGATGGCGTTGGAGATGTCCGAGTCGTCCAGTTCGGCCGGGAAGCTCCCGTTCCTCGTCCTGACGCTCAGACCGCTCATGCCATCCGGCTCCCGTTGGGGTTTCAGTTCTTCCTCTCGAAGAGCTGGCGGATCTCTTTACCGGTGATCTCGAGCTGGAGCTTCTTCTCGGCGTCCTCCATCTCGTGGAGGCCCTTGAGCCCGTTCTCGAAGTCGGCCCTCCACTGGTTCTTGAAGGTGCCGTCGTGGATGTCGTCCAGGATGGACTGCATTCCGGTCTTGGACTGCTCGGTGATGACCCTGTCCCTCCTGGTCAGTCCGCCGTACTCGGCGGTGTTGGAGACGACATGCCACATGCGCTCGAAGCCGCCGGAGTAGATCAGATCGTCGATCAGCTTGGTCTCGTGGAGAACCTCGAAGTATGCCATCTGAGGGGGGTAGCCGGCCTTGGTAAGGGTCTCGAATCCCGCCTTGATCAGAGCGGTCATTCCTCCGCAGAGGACGGCCTGCTCGCCGAAGAGATCGGTGTAGGTCTCGTTGTCGAAGGTGGTCTCGAAGACACCTGCGCGGGTGGATCCGAGTCCCTTGGCGAGAGCGAGAGCGATGTTCTTGGCGTTGCCGGTGTAGTCCTGGTGGATGCAGATCAGTGCGGGGACTCCGAATCCGGCGACGAACTCGTCCCTCTCTTTGTCTCCGGGGGACTTGGGGGCCATCATGATGACATCGACGTCCTCAGGAGGGGTGATGAGCTTGTAGGTGATGTTGAATCCGTGGGCGAACTCCAGAGCGGCTCCCTTCTTGAGGTTGGGGGCGACGTAGTCCCTGTAGATGTCGGGCTGGATCTCGTCGGGCAGCAGGATCATGACGACGTCGGCTCCCTTGACGGCATCGGCGAATTCGGCGACCTTGAGTCCGTCCTCCTTGGCCTTGTTCCAGGATTTTCCGTCCTTTCTGACACCGACGGTCACATCGATGCCGGAGTCGTGGAAACAGAGGGCCTGAGCCCTTCCCTGAGCGCCGTATCCGAGAACGGCGACCTTTTTTCCGTCGAGGACCTTCAGGTCCGCGTCGTGGTCATGGTATAGCTTCATGTAGAAACACCTGATGTGCGACCGATTTCCTAGGTCGTTGATATACTTTTAGAACAGGCTCATCAGATACGTCGCAGTATCTCGACATTTGCTTCCATTCAGAGGGTTTTTTCCGACAAAGCGACGGTTTCGACGGGTGTGCCTTGTACGAATTCTACGAACACGATGGGAAATCCGTGCTTTCTGAATGGTAGGTCCGTGGGGATCCGAAATTCTGTTTATGGGTAATGTAAACCTGTTCGTGAACTCAGTTCGTTTATAAATCTAAACAATTTTTTCTATGACGATATATAAAATAAAGCCTTATATACGATTACCCACATATTACTTTCTGGGTAATAGGCTTGGCGAGAAAGAGACTGGAAGACGACCTGAAGTTGGA
>LVVU01000143.1 GCA_006954465.1 Candidatus Methanoprimaticola hominis | reverse complement strand
CGATGATCTCAACAAGGAACCTGTAGTGTACAGATGGACCTACAAGATGGACGAGATAGAGGTTTGATGATTAAGTTAATTCAGAAACGCTGTACTAGCTTCAGCTATCTTCAGCTGAATTAAATCAGAATAGGGGTGCCGAATTCACGTATAATCCATATAAGCACAGTGAATCTGTTCTGTAGGAGATGAAGCTGAGATTTTATTGATTATTTTTTCAGTGAAATAGCCTCCGTCCAGAACAATGGTGGGAGCATGGTCATTGATCGAGTTCAATACGGCATTTGTGGCAACGGTCTCATTCATCTTACCGATCCAGGATGAATCGAACACAGATACTGTGCTATAGCCGCCATCTACATTACGTTCTGCATTGACATCATGGAGTATGTTCAACAACTCTATTGCCCTGACTTTATCAGAATACAAGACAACTTCTGAGTCGTCGATTTGAAAAGTTGAACCTTCGACCAAACCATCATTGCTTGCCACGATAATGCTCGCTCCAGCAAACATGATGATAAGAGCAAGAACCAGTGCAGGTAATTTTGTTATCTTATCACCATATAGAAATCATGCTTAGAGTATTTAAATAGGTTGTACAAAATGAAAATATTAGTCTAATTAGGATAGTTAGAACTTTGGTTATCCTGTTCAAGTCTGTTGGATTCCCGCTTCGCTCCGGTCCCTCTCCCGACGCTTCACAGCGTCCGTGTGGCTGTCCATCAGTGTCGCCGACAAGGAGCAGATGTCGCAGGCCTCACGCGATGTGTCGGCAACAGGCCCACATACCAGCTGATGGCCCATGTAGACGACGAGCCCCTGCACGAGCTGGGTGGAGATGTGGTCGTCATCATCCCTAAGGACTCTCCAGAGGCGAGATCACCAGCTCCATCGTCGTCTGATGTGTGGACGACGACGGCAACACCAGCACCGAGACCACCACCTACGAGGACGGTGTGGTGACCTTCGTCACCAATCACTTCTCTTACTACAGCATCCACTCGGATTTCGAATCAGAGGACAACACGATGCTGTACGTCGATGCCGCGATCGTGATCATCACGATAATCGCCGTCACCATCGTCGTCATCCGCAAGAGGTGATCCCGAACAGTCCGGGGTCCGAAAGGGCCATCCTCGGGACCGTGAATTCGTTCATTGACGGAGAGTGACGGATTGAACCGGGACTTCTCACCGTCTGGGTGCGCTCAGTCCTGGTGGACCCCTCGGATCAATCGTTCTTGCGATCGATATCGTTACGGTCGTCGTCCAGGGCCCTCCCCTCGACTCCTCTGACGTCGTCGATGGAATGATCGACCCCTTTCTGAACGATATCCCCCTTGTAAGCGTACTCGGCCACCGCCAATACGGCGTACGCGATGTATGCGACCACCAGGACGATCGCTATCGCCACGGCTGCGACGACGAGCACGTTCGCCAGCTCATCCAGGAATCCCGGCCGGGTCAGGACCCATGCCGTCAGGGCGATCAGCGCGACCACCAGCACAGCTATGATCGCCAGACCTGCTGCGGACCTTCCGGTCCCTCTCCTCTCTATCTCGGACATGGTCGCCTCAGCTGGAGCTCTGCGGAAGATACGGATACAGGGACATCGCCAGATCCCCCAGCGTCATGGACTGCATGACCACCCTCCCGGGACCCGTCAGCGTGGTGACGAACAGACCCTCTCCGCTGAACAGCGCGTTCTTGAGCCCTCCGATCGAGGAGATATCGTATCTCACGGTCTCCTGCCACGCGACGGCATGAGATGTGGACACCTTCAGCACCTCCCCGGGAGCCAGGTCCTTGACGACGAAATCGCCGCATCCGCAGATGAACGCGATCCCGGTTCCGGTTATCCTCTGGAGGACCAACCCCTCCCCGCCGAACACGATGGATCCCAGCCTCTTCTGGAAGGCCAGTTCCGTTCCATCTCCACATGCTCGTCGGAAGCGAGGAAACCGGATTTCTGGACGAGCCATGCCCCTTTCGAGACGTCTATGTCCATGATCTTCCCGGGGGCGGCCTGGGCGAGACCCACCACCCCGTTCCCTGCGGACCTGTACTGGACCAGGAACAGGGAGGCCCCCGAGATGGACCTCTTTATGCTGGCCCACGCCCCCTGCTTGGCCTTCGCCTCCAGGGTCACGTTGCCTGTCATGTATGTCATGGCTCCGGCAACGGAATACAGGAGCTCGTCGGGTCCGATCTCGACGTTGAGCATCTGCATGTTGTCGCCGGTGATGGAGTACCTCATGAGGAAAGAATCGGGACGACAGCGTAAGAAGCTGACGGAGGATTGAAAATCTGCGCCACCATGGTCCCGTCATGACTTCGGAACCGGGCATGGCGATGGGTGCGGAGGCCGTCATCGAACCGACGGAATTCCTGGGAAGAGCGGCCGTCATCAAGACGCGCCCGCCCAAGGGCTATCGCCTCCCCGAGCTCGATATCCACATCCGTTCCACCAGGACGAGGAGCGAGGCCCGCATCATGCATGAGGCGAGATCGGCGGGCGTCAGGACGCCTTGCATCTACGATCTGGACCTGAAGCAGTGCTCCATAACCATGGAGCGCGTAGATGGATCGCCTGTGAAGGAATACCTCGACTCCCATCCGGATGAGGCCGACGACGTTTGCGCGGAGATCGGATCCACCATCGCGAGGCTCCACAACGCAGGGATCTGCCACGGCGATCTGACGACATCCAACATGGTCAGGGAGCCGTCGGGCAGGATATGCCTCATCGACATGTCCATGGGGAAGACCCGTGCCGAGCTCGAGGACATCGGAGTGGACCTGAGGCTCCTGGAAAGGGCGTTCTCATCGGCCCATGTCGATCTCCCGGAGGCTTTCGAGAAGCTGATGTCATCATACTACGGCAACGTGCCGAACCCCAAGGCCGTCATGAAGAAGCTCGAGGACATCAGGAACAGAGGAAGATACACATGAAGCTCAAGGTCATCACATCTAATCCCGGAAAGGTTGCGGAGTACGAGAAGGAGCTGTCGCAGTTCGGCATCGAGATGGAGCATCTCCGCCACCCCTACGACGAGGTCCAGACCTCCGATCTCGAGGAGGTCGTGAACAAGGGGATGGACGCCATCATCGCCGAGGGCATCCGCGATTTCATCGTGGACGACTCCGGACTGTTCATCGATGCGTTGAAGGGATTCCCCGGAGTATGGTCGGCCTACGCTCAGAAGACCATAGGGAACCCCGGGATCCTGAAGCTGATGGACGGCGTCGAGGACCGCGGAGCCGAGTTCGGATGCTGCATCGGGTGCGACATCGCAGGCAAGAGGATCGTCGTCACCGGGAAGTGCAGAGGGGTGATCACGGACTCCGAGAAGGGATCCGAGGGATTCGGATTCGATCCTGTATTCTCCCATGACGGAAAGCGCACGTTCGCCGAGATCCCCATGGACGAGAAGAACGACGTCTCGCACCGCGGCAATGCCGTCAGGCTGCTCATAGAGGCCCTCCGCAACGAAGGACTGATCTGAGAAGCAAGATGGTGTGAATGCGACCCGTCGCGAGGACGGGTCGCGTCGATTTCTAAAAGGGCCGGTCAGAAGCTGAACGGCTCGTTGGTGAAGAGGATGCAGATACCGAGCGCCAGGACGAGGAACAGCAGATAGTTCCCTGCCATGGACTTGGCCTCGACCATGTCCATCCTGAATCCGACGGCTCCGAGGATCTTCCCCAGGGAAGCGCAGACGGCGAACGATATAAGCGTCGCGATGATCCATCCGAAGCCTCCGATGTGATCGGTGACGACCGCGCAGACCACTCCGGTGACGAGGGCCAGGGCCATGACCACGACGAAGATCTTCGTCATGTAGAGGTCCTTGAGTATGAACTCCCTCTCGTTGAACTCGGTGGGAGTGAACTCGTACTCCTCCTCCGCCTGCTCCGTTATCCGCCTTTTCTTCTTGGCCATCGCGTCCGCATCCTGCTTTACTTATAAAGGGTTTGTTCAGTTCCTTCCCTTGTCCTCGAATTCGACCTTCGAGTGCTTGAGGGCCTCTATCACAGGCAGGGGCTTTCCGAGGAGGAACGTCTCCAGGGCGCCTCCCCCCGTGCTCACGTACGAGAAGCGGTCGGCGAGGTCGAACCTCTCCGCCGCACCGCCGGTGTGGCCTCCTCCGATGACGGACTGACCTCCGCTGTCGACCATGGCGGCCATGAGGATGCGGGTTCCGACCTCGAAGCCGTCCTTCTCGATCATCCCGGCGGGACCGGACATGAAGCTGGTCTTGGAGGACATGATGACCTTGCGGAACTTCTCCGCGGAGGCATCCCCGATATCGAGAGCGGGCTCCTCGGTCGGCAGATCGCCGATGTTCACGGACACGCGCTTCCCGTCCCTCTCCACCGCCACATCGACGGGGAGCAGGACCCTCTGACCGTACTCGAACAGGATATCCTTGGCGGCCTGCAGGTTCTCGGGGGTGAGTTCGTCCTTCAGGACGCTCATGCTCGCCTCTCCGATGTCCACGCCGCGTGCGAGCAGATAGGCGTTTCCGACCAGTCCGACCAGGATCACGGTGTCGGCCATACCGCTGCCGAGGACCCTGTCGATCATCTCGGACACATCCGAGAACTTGGCTCCTCCGAGGATGAACACGGAGGGACGGCGGGGATGGCCGAAGATGGCGTTGAGAGCGTAGATCTCCTTGGCCATGAGCCTTCCGGAGGCGGAGGGCACCTTGGCCTCGAATCCGACCAGGGAGCACTGGGACCTGTGGGCGGCTCCGAAGGCATCGCACACATAATAGTCGGCGAGAGGTGCCAGGACACGGACGATCTCCCCTTCGGAGTGCGCCATCATGTCCCCCTTGGCCGTCTCGCTGTCGAGCTCCCTCACGTTCCCCAGGAGGAGGACGGACCCGGGCTCCAGCGCCTTGATGGCGGCCACGGCCTTCTCGCCGATGACGTCGTCCACATAGCGCACGGGGATGCCCAGATGCTTGGAGAGGAGCTCCGCATGCTGCTCCAGGGGGATGAAGTCCCACTTGCCCTTGCGGCTCTGGTGGGCCAGCATGACGACCTTCGCCCTCTTTCCGGCCAGCTCCCTGACCGTGGGGACGATCCTCCTGATCCTCGCATCGTTGACGATGCGAAGGGTCTCCTTGTCGAGAGGGCAGTTTATATCCACCCTCAGCAGGACCGTGCGGTCCCTGAAATCGAAGTCCTCCAGTGTGTTGAACTGCTTATCCAAGTGGACCGCCTCATATCTTTCCGATGTCGAGCGCCGCATCCGTCTTCTTCACGGACTCGGCGGGGTCCTGGACGACCTTGCACATGGACCTGATGCAGTCCACGTTCTCGGGGATCACATCGGACTCCTGGTGGACCGCCTGGTAGTAGTACAGGGTGCTTCCGACGACTTTGACCCCGTCCTCCCAGACGACGATCTCGTACATGTCCGAGCGGTCCCTTCCGAGATCGCGGGCGAGCTCCATGACCTGCGCCGTGGACTTGATCCCGTCCGAGCTCTTCACGAGCCTGACCCTGGGGGAGGACCTCATGATGTCGAGGACCTCCTCGGTGGTGGTCTCGCGGGAGAGCTGTGCGACAACGGTCTGCACGTGCATCAGGGTGGTGGAGGCCTTCACGGCCATGGTGTTGATGTTGAGCCAGGGCATGACGCTCTGCACATCGGGGCCGTGGTGGGTCGGGAGCTTGACGGAGGGCTCGAGTCCGTTGACCGGTCCGGATTTGCTGTCCCCGGGATCGACCGCGCGCCTGATGATGGTGACGAACGCGTTCTGGATCTTCAGTGCCTTGTCGATGGGGTACAGGGTCCTCAGCAGGGCCGTGGTGTTGCACGAGACGACCCTGGAGAGCTGCGCTCCCCATGATTCCGCGTAGTTCGCAGTAGAGTTGAACGAGATGCCGGTGAGGCTGTGGTCCTCTCCTCCCTGGAAGATGGCCTTGACTCCTGCGGCCTCGTACATGTCCCTGTAGAGCTCGCCGACGGTGCCGGGGGTGCAGTCGACCACGATGTCGACCTTGCCGAGCATGTCCGCGATGGTGCCCGATATGGGGACGCCGGCCTTGGCGAAAGCCTCGACGCTCTCCTCGGGGACGTACAGGCCGTATCCCTTG
>LVVU01000142.1 GCA_006954465.1 Candidatus Methanoprimaticola hominis | reverse complement strand
CTCGGGGTGGGCGTTGACCCATCGTTATGATGGCCAGCATACAGAAAGGACGATTTTCAGTGACCTGCCTCATTTAGTCGAGGTCACTGAAGATACAAAAGAAGGGATGCCCGGATCGGAGAGGCCCCCGATCCGGAGCTTGAAGGTCTCCGATGTCAGGACCCGACTGCCGCATCGACGTACATCGAGCGGTTCTCCCGATAGGCGCGGACGGCATCCTGGGCCATCATCAGCATTTCCGTCTCCTTATCGTCCATGCCTTCCAGCATGGCATCCGTATCGACATCCCTGCCGTCATGGGCCGAGACTATCTCGGCGAAGCGGCTCCTGCATGCCTGGTCGACGCCCTCCATCGAATTGAACAGCATGTTGCATTCGGCCATGAACGCGTCCTGGGCGGCGACAGCCTCTCTATCCCGGGATCTGGGTCCCTTCCGACATTGACCTGCATCTTCGCGGAGATGTTGTTGGCGGTGAGCCTCAGGAACCTCTCCTCCGCACGGTCCGTATCGCCCCGGGCGGCCTTGGCCAGGTTGTCGAGCTGCCTCGAGGATATCTCCAGATACCTGGCGGAGAGCTTCAGATTCTCATCGCGCATGTGGTACGGCAGCAGGGCGTGGTTGGCGAGGGTGGCCACCACGACTCCCGCGAGGATGTACAGCACGCGCTCCGCGACGACCGGCTCCGACGGATCGGCCATGGCCGCAGCCAGAAGGGCCATCAGGGTCACGAACGTCATCATCAGGTCGTACCTCTTCGGGTCCACCACGGTGTAGATGTAGCTGATGACCATCGTGATGACCGCGAGGGACTCAGCGGTCCCTCCGAACAGGGACGTCAGGATCACGAATGCGAATGCTCCGAGCAATGTGCCGGCCACACGCATCGAGGATTTGCCGAGGGATCCCTCCACATACGGCTGGACGATGGCGACCGTGGTGAACAGCAGCCATTTGGCGTTCTCCAGCTCCCAGTACTGCCAGACGAAGGCCCAGACGGAGAACAGCGTCGCCATGCGGATGGCGAAGGTGAATCTGACGGAATCGGTGCGCAGGTTCTCCTTCATGATGGTCCTGAACCTGAAGGCGCGGGGGACCTCGCCGCCCTCGTCGGCGACGGCCATGTTCTCGGAGTTCTCCAGAGCTGCGAGTTCGAGGACGATCTCCTTCACGGATGCGATGATCGCGAGATCCGCACCACGGTTCCTCCGAAGGAACGCATCCGCGCGGGAGCGGAGGTCGTCGAGCGTCAGGGACCCGTTCTCATAGGATGACAGATCGGCCATCAGGGAAGAGACTCCTTTGATGACCTCCGGATCGCGCTCGCGCAGGCATACCGCCCTCCCGAGGCTCTGGAGCGATGCGACCAGGTCCATCACGGGGCGGTCCTTCGGGTTGACGAAGAATCCATTCTTCAGACGGTCGTACACGGTGGAGTTGACCTCTGAGCACACCTTGTCCAGCTCGGCGGTGTCGGTGGCATCCCCTGACAGGACCTTGCCGCACTCCCTGCCGATGGCGTCGCACATCGATGCGATGGCGTTGTGGCAGGTCCTCCTCATCCTGTTGCGGTTGAGCAGGACGTTGAGCCCGACCGTGAGGACGGAACCGACGATCAGCGCAAGGAGGCGGATCGGGAGCTCCTCCGGGGTCACCGGCATGCTCAGCATGAACGCGTACCCCAGCAGGAACGGGAAATGCAGAGGGGACCTCATATCGTGCATCGTGATGAACGCCGTCAGGAACACGAACGAGAAGTTCACCGCGAGTCCGAGGAACGGATCCATCAGCGAGACGAAGGCGCCTATGCCCATGGCCAGGGTGAACGCGATCAGACTGGCCAGGTTCGACAGGGGTCTGACCGAGAGGTCCCTTCCCAGCATCATCAGGGCTATGATGACCACGAACACTCCGACCAGCGCGTTGTTCTGGCCGAATACCGCGGTGTACACCCCGACGAAGAGGCAAAGCGCCAGGAAGAACAGGCTCTTCCCGATCAGCGTCTTGGCATTCATGGTTCCAGCACCTGGCGGTACTATATCAAGATGCCACGTCGCAGATTAGGATGATCCGGGGCATCGGACGGAGGGCTGTCCGGTCCCCGGAGGAGAATGATGAGGAGATCGCTCCCGGTTTGCTCACTGAGCTGCGCCGACGGTGTCCTCGGCGGACTGGATGCACTTGGTGAGGACGGAGTACGCGTTTATCATGTCGGACTCGCCGACGATGAAGATGGTATCGGTGTGGCAGCTGACCGTCTCCTCGATGTTGATGCCCGCATCGGAGAGGTTGGTGATCAGGTAGGCGATGACACCGCTCGTGTCCACGATCTTCTCTGGGGACTTGACGGCGATCTCGACGAGGTTCTCCCTCACCTTGATCAGGTTGAAGCGCCCGACGGTGTCGATGATCCTGTCCTTGAGACGGGTGTCCGCGATGATCGTGACGGCGGAGGCCGACTGGACGCACTGCATGATGCTGTCCTCGTTCCAGAGGTCCTTGAACAGGTTGTCCATTTTGTGCAGGACGGACCAGTCGTTCTTGGCTGTGACGATGCAGGTCTTGGTGCGCATCTCCAGCCTGCTGTCCTTCAGGATCTTCAGGATGCTCATCTCGTGGTCGGTGGTGACGGACAACTTGGACGAATACCTGCGGCATGCGATCATGACCGCCTCCTCGTTGTCCACGCCCAGATCCTTCATGATCGCCCTTGCGAGCGACGAGTAGTTGATCAATCCCTTCGAGACGCAGTCCTTGATGCTCGGGTGCGCGTCGATGTACATGCGGGTGCGCTCGGCCAGACTTTCCTTCACGGGGCTTTTGGGCATATGCACATCATTTCCTTGATAGTATATTAGGTGTCCGTCAAGGGACAAAGAAATGGGAAAAGGTTTGGAAAGGGACAAACTGTCCAATCAGGACAGGATATCCCGGAGGATGTCCGTGAATGCGTCGGTCTGTTCGGACGTTATTATCAACGGAGGGATCAGACGGATGGTCTTCCCATGGGCGACATTCACGAGGATCCCGTTCTCGCGGCACCTCGTTTGGATCTCGGAGGCGGTCTCGGGGGAATCCATCTCTACTCCCGTCATCAGCCCGTATCCGCGGACGTCGACTATCCTGTCGGATCCGATCGCGGATATCTTCGAGCGCCATTCCGCTCCGAGGGCCTTGGAGTGCTCCACGATGCGGTCGCGCTTCATGATGTCGAGGGTCGCGCAGCCGGCCGCGCAGACCAGGGGGCTTCCGCCGAAGGTCGTGCCGTGGGTTCCGGGAGTCATCACGGATGATATCTCCTCGGTGGTGGATACCGCGCCTATGGGGACTCCTCCTCCGAGGGCCTTGGCCATGGTGATCATGTCGGGGACCACTCCGAAGTTCTGAATGCCGTACCACTCCCCGGTGCGTCCGATGCCGGTCTGGACCTCGTCCACGATCATCAACGCACCGATGTCGGTGCACAGGTCGCGAACCGCCTTGAAGAACTCGGGCTCTGCGGTTATCACTCCGCTCTCGCCCTGGATCGGCTCCACTATGATGGCGGCGACATCCTTGGTGATCATCCTCTTGACCGCTTCCGCATCCCCGTACTCGAAGTACTCGTACGCATCGGAGATCAGCGGCTCGAATCCGGCCTGGTACTTCTTCTGCCCCGTGGCTCCAAGGGAGGCGGACGTGCGCCCGTGGAATCCGTCGAGGGCGGACATGATCTTCTTGCGGCCGGTGTATTTGACGGCCGTCTTCAGAGCGGCCTCGTTGGCCTCTGCTCCGCTGTTGACGAACAGGGTCCTGTCGATGTCCCCCGGGGCGATGGATGCGATCCTCTCTGCGAGCTCGCCCTGCTGCTCCACATAGTAGAGGTTGGACACATGGGCCATCCTGGCGGCCTGGTCCTGGACGGCCTTCACCCAATCCGGGTGGGCGTAGCCCAGCGCGTTGACGGCGATCCCCGCCACCAGATCCAGATACCTCCTCCCGTCGTCCCCGTAGAGGTAGCACCCCTCTCCGTGGGTGAACGCCAGGTCCATCCTGCCGTAGTTGTGGAAGAGGTATCTGTCGCACTTCTGCTTCACTTCATCGAAAGACGTCATCTTCATCCCTTCACGATGAGGGTCCCGTGGGGGATCCCCTTGATTACATCCGTGACTATGCTGTTCCTATCCGTCCCGTCCACCATGCGGACGGCGCTCGCTCCCGCCTCGAGGGCCTTGCGGCACGCCTCGACCTTGGGGATCATCCCTCCGGAGATCGTCCCGTCCGCGATGAATGCATCCACCTGCGAGAGCGTGACCTCGTCGATCTTGGACGACGGGTCGCGGACATCCCTGAGGATGCCGGGGACATCGGTGATGGCGACCATCTCGGTCACACCCATGCCCGCGGCTATCCCGGCGGCCATGGTGTCCGCGTTGACATTCAGCATCCTGCCCTCGGCGTCCTTGCCGATGGGGTAGACCACGGGGACGATGCCCTGGTCCAGAAGGTCGCCGAGGCTGGAGGGGTCCGTTCCGGACACCTCTCCGACCAATCCGAGGTCGACATCCTCGCCGTCGACGGTCATCGGGGGCTTGCGGGTGCAGACGGTGCAGAAGTACC
>LVVU01000141.1 GCA_006954465.1 Candidatus Methanoprimaticola hominis | reverse complement strand
GCTGCGGTCGCGCCGGGATCGGCGGCGTCGGGATCTCCGCAGGGATGGGCGACGAGAGATGCCTCAGGATGGCCGCCGAGACCGACGAGGCGTCATCCAGGGACCTGGTGCAGGCCATGAAGGACCTGGACGACAGGGGCCTGAAGCAGATGAAGCACTTCCAGTGGTTCGACTCCACCGAGTCCGGATTCACGGGCATGCTCTGCGGGGTCTCCATGCAATCCATAGCCGACCCGGACAAGCCCACCATCGGCTTGAACCGCTCCGGCGACCCGGTGAACCTCTCATCCAGGGGCATGTGGGGTCAGCTCGAGAGGGGCATAGACCTCGCCGTGGCATGCGTGAAGCATGCGCATCCGTCGGAGGAGCCGGCGGAGGCCATAAGATCGCAGCCGGAGGATCTGTTCCCTCCGACATGGTAGACAAGTTCCTGGAAAACCTCGACGAGATCCTCGGAAGGCAGCTCGCCGAAGGCAGGAAGGATCGAGATCGGCGCCAGCCGACCTCTACCTCATCCGTTCTGAACCTCTGACGCACCACAGTGTCGGAGATGTCCATCCTGACGCCGGAATTGTACATCTCGGCTCCGAGCCATGCGATCATCGCACCGTTGTCCCTGCAGTACTGCCTGTCGGGGACGAACATCTCGGCTCCGCGGGCATGGGCCATGTCCTCGACCATGTCGCGGAGACGGCCGTTCTGCGCCACGCCTCCGCCCAGAAGGACCTCCTTCTTGCCTATGTGGGCCATGGCACGTTCCGTGACCTCAGTGAGCATCGCGAACGCCGTCTCCTGGACGGACAGAGCGATGTCCTCCAGAGGGACTCCCTTCTTATGGAGGGCGACGGCGGCGGTTATCATGCCGGAGAACGCGACATCCATACCCTTGACGGAATACGGGAGCTCGTAGTACTTCGAGCCCTCCTTCGCCAGCTTCTCGAAGACGGGACCGGCGTAGAAACCCATTCCGAGGTCCCTTCCGAGCTTATCGAGCATGTTGCCGATACCTATGTCCTGCGTCTCCCCGAAGATCCTGTAACGGCCTTCGGCGAAGGCTATGACCTGCGTGTTCCCGCCAGATGCGTAGAGCAGCGCGGGATCCCTGCAGCCGGTGAGGGCACGTCCGATCTCGATGTGCGCGATGCAATGATTCACTCCGATTATCGGGATGTTCCGGGTGCATGCGAACGCCCTAGCGGCTGTCGCAGCGACCCTCAGACAGGGCCCAAGTCCGGGGCCCATGGAGAATGATATCAGATCTATATCCTTGGGGCTGACCCCTGCCTTGTCCATGGCACGGGTCATGATGTCGGCGGCAACCTCTGCGTGATGATTGGCGGCCTCGCGGGGGTGGAGGCCTCCTTGCGGAGGACGGAACATGTCCAGTTCGTTGGAGAAGACGTTGCAGTCCTGATCCACGATGCCGACCCCCAGGGTATGTGCTGTGCCTTCTATCCCCATCGTAAGCATGTTATCCCCTTTCTGATTCCAGGACGGCCTTAGGTGAACGGATATTTAGGTTGAACCCGCCTGTTCGACCCCATTGCCACGGCTCTGGATGCATACCATCCATAAGCTTTATCTATGATAAGGATATCCTGCGATTACTGGACTCGTGGTCTAGATGGTTATGACGTCGCCTTGACATGGCGGAGGTCGCCGGTTCAAATCCGGCCGGGTCCACTCATCTACCAATCTTTCTGCGTCAAGCTGCGCTTTATCGTTCTTCTTGCCTCAACGGATCGTTTCCGCATAGAATCCCTCGGTTGATATGCTCGAGCATGTGCCGTGCTAGAATGTGGCATTGTTACCGCAACATCCAACCATTATGTTGAAACACGGATAGATATTCATCTACTGACATTCGTTTTCAATGGATGTACGAATATGCCGTGTCTAGAATTGAACATTTTTTTCTGCAAAAGTATTAATTATGATGTATAGCGTGGCCCGCCCCTATCCAACGCGCTGGGTCACGGTCGATGACTGGTCCCCGCACATGGGAGCAAATAATAATGTCATTACTCGACTCAGTGATGGACGCCGTAGGCCATGTAAACTCCTATTTCTGGGGCATCGCCTTCGTCTTCCTCATCGGACTCGGCCTCGTCTTCACGGTGAGGCTCAAGGGTCTCCAGATCACCAAGATCAAAGAGACCTCTTCTCTCTCCTTCTCCGGAGTCAAAGAGGGAAGCAAGACCAAGCACATCTCGTCGTTCGAGGCCTTCTGTATCGGAATGGGCGCTCGTATCGGCGTTGGAAACATCGCGGGAGTCGCCACCGCCATCGTCATGGGCGGACCCGGCGCTGTGTTCTGGATGTGGATCTTCGCCATCGTCGGATCCGCGAGCAGCTTCATGGAATCCACCCTCGCTCAGATCTACAAGGAGAAGAAATCGGACGGACACTACTTCGGAGGCCCCGCGTACTACGCCACCAAGGGTCTGAAGAACAGGAAGCTCGGAATCCTCGCCGCCGTTCTGCTCATCCTCACATTCGGAATCGGATTCGTGGCCGTCCAGGCCTGCAACGCATCCAACGCGCTCTGCGGTGCATTCGAGTTCGAGAACAACTACTACATCTTCGCCGCCATCATCGCGGTCATCGCCGCCCTGATCATCTTCAGGGGTCTGAAGACCATCGCGAAGTTCTCCGCGAAGATCGTCCCCATCATGGCCCTCGCCTGGATCATCTTCGCGATCATCGCCATCTGCATGAACATCGAGGGGGTCCCCAATGCCATCGGGATGATCATCAGCAATGCGTTCAGCCCCGAGAGCCTCATCGCCGGAGGAATCGGAACCGTCATCGTCAACGGTCTGAAGAGAGGAGTATTCTCCAACGAGGCGGGTCTGGGTTCCATCGCCAACATCGCCGCCACCGCCAACGTCAAGCACCCCGTCAAGCAGGGACTCATCCAGTCCTTCGGTGTCCTCGTGGACACCCTGGTCGTGTGCACATTTACCGCCCTGGTCATCCTGTCCTACGGCGACTACGGATCCATCCTCGACTTCGGACACAAGGGATCCCTGCTCGTGCAGGACGTCATCTCCAGCACCGCATTCGGCGACGCGGCGAACTACATCATCGCGCTGTTCATGTTCGTCTTCGCGTTCACCAGCCTCATCGGATACTACACCATGTCCGAGGCCAACGCCAGGTTCGTCAACGACAACCCCAAGGTCATCTTCGGAGTGAAGATCCTGGTCATCATCGTCGCCTTCATCGCCGCCACCACCGCGGACGTCTCCGCTGTCGACTCCGTGAGCGACACGTTCATGGCGCTGATGGGAATAGTCAACATGATCATCGTCCTGCTCCTCAGCAGGCAGGTCCTCGAGGCCTACGCGGACTACCGCAAGCAGAAGAGGGAAGGCGTGGAGGAGCCGGTCTTCCACAAGAGCGTCCTTTCCGATTCTAGCGGAATCACCGAGTGGGAGGACTGAACATGGATAATAAGACGATCTTCAGGATACTGCTCGCCATCGCGGCGATCCTCGGAGTCGGAAGCGGATACTGTTTCGACAACGGGAAGAACACGACTCTGCTCATCCTCATCCTGGTGGGACTGGTTGTGCTTTCCATAGCCTACCGCGTCTACGAGAAGATGCAGGACGAGCAGTACGGCAACAAGATCGGAGAGTTCTGATCCAAGAAGGGGGCATGTCCCCCTTCAACAAACGATTTCCTTCATGTCTCAACCACCATATTATCATGATTCTGATTTGCGAGAACTTGATAAAAAAAGCATATCACCAAACGATTATGAATACGCAATGTATATCGCATCCATGGAATCTATCGATGTCAAGAAGATGACATTCGCGACGCTCCGTGAAACAGGCGGATACTACGTCGATAAAACAGGCCTCATCATAGACATCCTGGATTCCAATCCATTTGGAGTCTATCTCTTAACACGCCCTCATGGATTCGGAAAGACGGTCAACATATCCATGCTTGACTCCTTTTTCAATATCGCGCACAAAGACAACACATGGTTCAACGGTCTCGAAATCTCCAGATTCAAAGAACACGAAGTCTATGAGAACGCTTTTCCTACAATATGGCTCGATCTCGAAATCAAGAATGTGAAGGATTTCGAAGATTATCTCGAGAAGATGCGCGAAGCCCTGAAGGATGCTTTCGAACCCCATAGATATCTCCTCGAGTGGCAGGAGTTGTCCGGGACTATGAAGAGCCTCTTCGAAATATTCGAATCGAAAACAACACCGTTGAATACAGATATGCTCAAATTCTCAATCAACAACCTGTCAGAAGCTCTCACGAGATATCATGGAAAAACTCCTGTGATTCTCATAGATGAGTATGATTGCGCGGTATCGACTACAATCGAGGCAGGATTGCGGAAGAAGATCATCGCATTCCTTACGAGATTCCTGTATGCCTGCATCAAAGGCAATCCCAACAAACAGATGCAAGCTAGGTGACATGCGAGTTGGTGGATTCCGAGTAATAGCTATTACAAACATTACAGACAGCTGTTATTATACGCACAACCCGTCCCTGTCATCATG
>LVVU01000140.1 GCA_006954465.1 Candidatus Methanoprimaticola hominis | reverse complement strand
CAAGCATTGAGGCGACCCGTACTTAATAATATCCGTTAACCCTTCGAGTCTCAGTCCTCATCCGGTTCGTCCGGCTTGGGCCAGACCTCGCGGACGACCTCCAGATCTCCCGGAGGAACTATCCTGGACACCTCTTCTTCAGGGACGTCGAATCTCTTCGCGATCTCGTTGGTCCTCCTTCCGGATTTGGGCTTCCCGGGGCGGATGACCATGTACTTCCCGCATCCCGCGAAGCATTCCAACGGTCCGCACATGATCTTCCTGGCGCCCTCGTACTCGATCTCGCCGATTGCGAGCTCCATCGGGAGATGGTACTCGTAGTTCCTCTTCCCGCGGACTATGAACGCACCCCTCGGGACGAATTCTCCCGGATTGGGGGTCTTGCTGACCTGGTCCGGGTACACCCAGAACGCCCCTCCTTCGGACAGGGCGGCGATCCATGCCTTGGACTGCGTGATTGCGAAGAGGCACGCCTGGCGGAGCTCGTCTGCATCCGCCTTCGCACCGTCCTTGATGACCACCGACGGTGCTCCGTGCACATCGGCGTGGGCGTAGAGGTCCCCCTCCTTCAGGTGCTTCTTCACGATGTTGTCGTTGCTGTGGGTGTCCCTTCCGGCCATGACGAGGCGTCCGCCGGTGGTGATGAACCATTTGTACCTCTCGAACCAGAACTGCTTGGTGGGCTGCGCCCTCTCGGCCGCAAGAGCCTTCTCCTTGTCGATGCCCTTCTGGATCTTCGCGAGCTCGTCCCTGCTCTGCTGGAGGGCGTCCTCCGCGCGCTTGGCCTTCTCGCCCACGTCCTTCCCCTTCTGATAGAGGTCGGATGCGTTGGCATCCACGCCCTTGGTCCAGTCCAGGTCCATGGTCTCCTCGCACATCCTCGCTCTCACGCGGTGCTTGGCGGGGTCCACGGATTCGACGTAGGGGATCTTGGCGGCTCCTTCCTTGAGCTTCTCCCATGTGATCTTCCTGGACTGCTCGTCCAGGACCTGGAGCAGCTGGGCGGCCTTCTGATAGTCGGCGTAGAGCGCCTCGGCCTTCCTGCGGTACTCCTCCTCCTGCGACCTGTAGTCCAGGAGGGTCTCCTCCTGCTTGGCGATCCTCTTGAGGAGCTTCTCGACCGCGGGGTCGACGTACGCCTCCTCCTCGGCCCTCCCGGTCTCTTCGAGATACGTCTCAATGATCTCCGAGAGCGTGTTGAAGCGCTTGGCCTCCAGATCGGAATGGGACAGCATGACGACGGGTGCGAAGTCCTCGATCTTCCCGTCCTTCAGATAGGCGGTGGGCTCCGGATCCTCCAGCACGTGCTTGACGATGTCCTCCATCGCCCCGTACATCCTTGCGACGGCGGCATCGTCCACATCCTTGGCGGGAGTGGATTTGGGTATCCCAACGCGTGTGCACACCTCCTCGGCGTACTGTCCGCCCAGGTTGACGGCGGTCGCAAGGGTCCTCACGGAATCCGCGTCGGACGATCTGAACGAGGCGAGGAAATCCTCTTCGGACGATTGGGTGGGATCGAAGCGGGACTTGGGCATGACGTACTGCTCGCCCGGACGGGTCTTCCTGTCCCTGTAGGTCTTCTGCACCAGGCAGTTCTGGATGATCCCGTCCTTCAGAAGGAGCACATTCCCTCCGCCGAACATCTCGAAGACGAGCTTGTAATCGCCGTCGGATTTGGTTAGCTCCATCTCCACGACCCTGTCGAAGCCGATCTGCCTGACCTTCCCGATGCGGGCGTTGTCGATGTATTTCCTGAGATACGATGCGAACGTGGTCGGCATCGTGGGGGTGGCGGGCTTCTTGGAGGGGCAGTACAGCCACTTCTTGTCCTCGAAGAAGAGCTCCTTCTTCCCCTCGCCGGCGACGTTGATCCTGAACAGGACGCTGCCGGCGCCCCAATGGTGGATCTTGTCCATGTGGGCCCCTTCGAGCGACGACAGCTCGGTCACTATCGCCCGGACGTCGAAGGCGCTCATTTCCTTCTTCATGGACGTTCAATCCGCATGTCGATAATAGATATTGCCCGTGGGGATCGCTCGGATCCGGCGGGTTCGGAGATGTACGGCCCCTTGGAGAGGTCGTAGCCGAGGAACGTCATGCCCTCGGAATCGAGGATCTCGGTGAGCCTGTCGACCATCCCGTCGATGTCTATCGCCGGTATGCGCAGGGTGGTCGAGAGTAGGAGGATGTAATGCTTCAACGCGTCCTTGTAGGGCAGCTCGTTCCCGTGGGCGTAGCATCCGATCATGTCCCCCACGGCACCGGTGAGCGACGTCATGATCATCTCGAAGCGGTGGCTGTCCGAGTTCTTGAATCCGTAGTCGGACATGAACTCCTCGAACCATCTCCCGAGTATGTCGTTGTACATCTGGACCGCGTCCCATCTGCGATGGACCTCGTATATGAGGTTCGCAACGGTGCGCCATTTGGAGGCCATGTTGAGTTCCAGGGCCGCGGGGAAGGATGCGGCCAGAAGGAGGTTGTTCTCGCGTTTCAGGAGCTCCATGGCGTTCTCCAGGATCTCCTCGGTGGCATCCTTCACTATGCTGATGAGGATCTCATCCTTGCTCTTGAAACGGTTGTAGAGGCTTCCGTTGAGGATCCCCGCCTTGTTGATGATGTCGCGGGTGGTGGTCGCCTCGTATCCCTTCTCCAGGAACAGCTCCAGAGACACCTCCGTGATCTGCTTGCGCGCGAGCTCGCGCTTCTCCTTCACAGAGGGTCTTCCATTGGCCATGCTACGCACATCGGCATTTCCCGTATTTGATTATTAGCAGTGCTCAAAGTTTAATGCGAGTCAAAACTGTTGGATGAATAAAACAAGCATCATTTATATACTGAAATCACAGCCAGATAGTTGCATCCAACAGATTGCAGCCGTGCGGTTGTTTCGATTGAAAATTTGAGGATGTTCAAAATGCTTTAATACGGGATTGATATGGTGCGGCTCAAAGGTGAACACATGTTCGCAAAAATGGCAGACTTCATCCACAGCCACTCCAAGGCAATCGTCGTGGTTTGGCTCGCAGTTTTGATCTGCTCTCTTCCGCTGGGAATCCAGGCAGGAGACGTGCTCGAGTACGACATGACCAACATGTCCGGAGCCGACTCCGAGTCCGGAACCGGATCCCAGATCATGAGCGATTACTTCCTGAGCATAGGAATGGACGAGATCGCGGTCGCGCCCTATTCCTCGGAGGAAGAGTTCAACGCGCTCATAGACGAGAGCAATCTGAAAGATCCCACGACATTCTACGGTGCATTCTCCAGCCTGATGGCCGAGAGATTCGACAACATCACCGTCCAGTACGGCGGAACATATCAGATGGACCCCGCCTCCAGCAGCGGGATCGTGCTCTTCGCCATCGCGAGCAACGATGGATCAGACATCACCCACAAGACAGGGGACATAAGGGACACCGTGAAGGATGCCAAGGCATCCATGGCCTCCTATTCCGATGTATCCGTGTACGTCACCGGAACCTCCGCTATCAACTACGATACCGAGGTCTCCGCAGGAGAGGATGTCGCCAAGGTCGATCCGTTCAGCATCCTGCTGATATTCCTCCTCCTCGGACTGTTCTTCTATGCAATCGTCACCGCCATGGTTCCTCCGATGGTCGTCGGAATGGCCTACGGAATCACGCTGACCCTCATCTACGCCATCGGGCAGTTCCTCGGTATCTTCTACATCACCCAGGTCCTGCTCCTGGTCGTCATGCTCGGTGCGGGCTGCGACTACTCCATCTTCATCATCACAAGGTACAGAGACGAGCGCAAGAAGGGACAGAGTCACGATGCCGCTCTCAAGGAGGCCATCATGTGGGGCGGAGAGTCCGTCGCCACATCCGGTATCTCCGTCATGATCGGATTCGCAGCTCTCGCTCTGTGTTCGTTCTCCCTGGTCCAGACCATGGGAATGATCCTCGCTCTGGGAATCCTCGTCGCGCTCCTCGCTGCGCTCACATTCATCCCCTCCCTCCTCAACCTCGTGGGAGACAGGATCTTCTGGCCCAGCAACATCGACTCCTACAAGGCGCATTCGCCCGACCATGACCGCATCAAGTGGAACCAGGACTACGAGGAGATCGAGCAGTTCGTCAAGACCTCCGGCGCGCAGGTCATCAAGAACAAGGGCGCGACGTTCTACGCCGTCGCCATGTCGGTCTGCCATCTGTGCAAGTGCGTGCAGAGTCCCGCCGGGACCGCGCTGACCGTCTCGACGATGATGCACGGCGAATACGGCGTGTCCGACGTCTGCCTGTCTACGCTCGCGCTGGTCGACAACCAG
>LVVU01000139.1 GCA_006954465.1 Candidatus Methanoprimaticola hominis | reverse complement strand
CCACCAACTCGCATGTCACCTAGCTTGACTTTCTTAGACCTGCCACCTCGATGTGGCTTCGAAGAACCGTGCTTTCCGACTAGTTTCGACTCGATTTCAAACCACCTGAGCGAAAAGCCTCCTTATGGATGTAGATATCCTCCGAGATCTTCGGAAGCACCAATCTATCCCCGCTGTAGTCGATGAGGTTTACATCCACACCGTACACGTCACCGATCAGCTGCTCGGTCACAATCTCAGAGCCTCCGTAACCGCAGATCTCCCCCTGCTTCATGAACAGGAGGTTGTCCGAGTAAATGGAAGCCAGATTGATGTCATGCATGGTCATGATAGTGGATATCCCCCTGCTGCTGACTGCGTCGAATATCGTCTTCATGGTCATGTGCTGATTCGAGATGTCCAGATTGTTGGTGGGCTCGTCTAGTATGATCAGCTTGGGGTTCTGCACTATGGCCCTGGCTATCTGGACCTTCTGCAACTCCCCTCCGCTGAACGATCCGGACTCCATCCTGAGGATGGCATCCTACTCGAAACGCAACTGCGCCTACATCTCATCCGCATTCCACGAGGATAGGATGGAGATCGATGCCTGGAGAAGGTTCGGACGGGACATATCGTTCAAAGGCCTGGATACCCGCTTCCCACATGGATTCCTGGAGCTCAACGGAATGAAACCGGAACTGGAATTCTTCTCATCGACTTCCGAGCACAGCTGCACCGTCGATGAAGCCAGATCGATGCTGGCATCCAGGATGGGGAAGTACGTGCCCGTGACGGACGAGGTACGAGAAGCGATATCGGAAGCCGTGAACGAAAGGGCGACCGACGGGATGATAGTCGAGTCCAGGAATCTGACCCTCGGCCTCCTGACATGGTGAACCACCGACCAGGGACTTCGGCGTTAACCTGGTGGAAAGCAGGAGGGTTCACTCCAAGGGATCCCCGAGGATCACATGGGGGCGCCCGCAGTCGTCTATTATCCTGCATCCCACCTTATAAACATCCTCTATCGAATCCTCGGTCACCACCTCCTCCGGAGAACCGCATCTGTAGATGATTCCCGGAGGTGCCATGAGGATCATCCTGTCCGCATACCTCGAAGCGATGTTCAGATCGTGGCTGATCATCACCACGGTCATGCCTTCCTTGGCCGCCAGGTCCCTGAGGAGCCGAATGACCTGCACCTGGTGGCAGACATCCAGATTGGCGGTGGGCTCGTCCAGAAGCAGATACCGAGGCGTCTGTGCGATCCCCTTGGCGATGCAGACCTTCTGACGCTGTCCGGCGGATAGCTCGTCGAACCTGCGCATCGCAAGCTCCTTGATCCCCATCATGTTCAGAACCCTGTGGACGATCCGGAGATCGTAGTCGGAGGTTGTTCCGAACCTCTGACGGGGATGACGCCCCAGCAGAACGGTCTCCAGCACAGTCATGGAGAAACCATCCTTCGTATCCACGGGCACATACCCCACCGCCTCGGAGATATCCTTCAGGGTGAGATCCGCGAGATCGTATCCTCCCAGATAGACAGCCCCCTCCGAAGGCCTCAGGATCTTGTTGAGGCACTTCAGGAAGGTGGATTTTCCGACCCCGTTGGGCCCGATGATGCATACGAGCCCGGGTTCTTCGATGAGCAGTTCAATATCGCGGATCACGAAGTCTCCCCCGTATCCGAAGCTCAGGCCTTCGACCTTCAGCTCCATCTCACCACATCTCCTTCTTCTGCCTGATGATGAGATACAGGAACAACGGACCGCCGATGAACGAGGTTATGACTCCGACCTGTATCACCGAAGGGGCTATGATCGTCCTTCCGACGAGATCGGAGATCAACAGCAGCGCCGCACCGAACGCAGCGGATGCCGGGATCAGGAACTTGTTGTCCGACCCTATGAACAGCCTCACGACATGAGGGGCGACCAGGCCGACGAATCCTATGATCCCTGTAAAGCTGACAATGGATGCGGTGATCAGCGAGACCACCACGAGGCAGATAATACGCAACCTCGATGCATCTATGCCCAAGGATTTCGCGCTCTCATCGCCGGAAGCCAGGATGTTGAGCTTGTTCGAGATGAGCATGATACCGATCGATCCGAACAACGTGACGAAGAACATCACAGGGAGATCGTCCCAACGGATCGTATCGAACGAACCCACGCTCCACAGGTAGATCGCTTCCAGATCGTTCGGGTCGGCCCATAGCTTGATCATCGTCGTGATCGCATTGAAGATGTACATCACGGCGATGCCTGCCATGATCATGCTGACCGGAGAGACCTTCTTGGCCACGGAGAGCGAGATTATGACGGCCGTCGGAACAAGAGAGAAGACGAAGGCGCTGACGACGGTCTGCACATTGCCGGTTGACGCCCCTCCGAAATAGATTATAGCGAGTGTAGCACCGAAAGCCGCACCGGATGAGATACCTGTTGTGTACGGATCCGCCAGAGGGTTTCTGAGCGTGCTCTGCATGGCCGCACCGGATATCGCCAGACCGACTCCGGAGATCAGAGCGACCAGTATGCACGGCAGCCTCAGATCCCAGATGATGTGGTCCTTGATCACGCCGACACGGTCATCGGCGATGTTGCCGAAGAGATGGTCGATCATTATGCGGTACGATTCGAGGAAGGAGATATCGTACTCGCCGATGGTGATGGCCAGCCCCGATACAGCTATGCAGACGGCGACGCATGTCGCGATCAGAACCACCCTCCTGAGGATGTGGTGCCTGTACGATACGCTGATCCCGCCTTGGACGATATCGTTATCGTCCCAATCCGCGAAAAGCGATTCGCTCTGCTCTATGAGCTCTTCGCTCAACGGATTCTCCTTCATGCGCCCGCCTCGATTATATGAATGAGAGGCGCCCTGGAACGGGCGCCTCGTTTGAGATCAGATCGAGAATCCGCCGTGCTGCGCGACATCCATATCGATGTGGCAGAACGTGTCGATGTACTCCTGCAGGAGGGACGAGACATCCACGTCCTTGAACTCCTCGGGATAGAACCACTTTGCCATGTACATCACGGATATAGGGTAGGAAGGTCCGATGAAGACCTCCAGATTGATGATGTGCATGTTCCCGTCGACGTACGCGCTGGAGAGCTTGAACTCCTCCGCAAGGGCATCGTACTTGGCCTTCAGCTCCGCATCGGACCACTGGTATGCGGTGCTCCCCTGGGAGAAGACGATGTACTGGGGATCCTTCTTGAGGATCCATTCCATCGACAGCTTGGTGTAGTACTCCTCCGTGGAGCCTATGTCCTTGACGATGTTGTATCCGCCGGCAGCGATGGAATTCTCGTACTGTCCGGATCCCGCTTTCTTGGTGGACAGATAATTGTTGGCATCCAGGACCAGAACAGTCGGACGGTCCTTCTCTGCGATCTTATCGACCACCTTGTCGACCTTCTCGAGGATCCCCTCGGCCCAATCGAGGTATTTCTGAGCCTGCGATTCATGCTGTGTGATGAATCCGAGGGTGAGCATGCCCGACAGGACCTGGCCCTCCTCCCATGTAGGGAGACGGACCACATCGATGCCTGTTCCGGCGAGATCGCTCTCCAGTGTGGCTCCGAACCACTTCTTGGTTCCGCACAGATATGCATCGGGATCGATATCGAGAATCTTCTCGACGCTGGGGCTCATCCTGTTTCCGATTGACGGAAGACTCTGGAACTCGGGGAAGTAGGTGGGCCAATCATAGGTCATGTCATCTGTTCCAACGACCTGATCCGAAAGACCCAGCGTTCTGCTGGCCTCGAGCGTCTTGTTGTAGGTCGCGATGATGGACCCGGTGAGGGGATAATGGACGGATGCGATTTCTCCATCCACATTGTAGTAGTAGATGACCATCTTATCCTTGGAAACGAGCTTCTTGACGAACTCGACATCCTGAGCGTCGATGACCCCGTCGTTGTTGGCATCCGCATAAGGATACTGACCGACGGTACCCTCGTTCTCGATCACGGCTTCGATCATCCTTACATCATGATCGTCCAGATCGTCATCCAAGTCTGCATTTCCGAGAATGGTCAGACGGGTGTCCTTTCCGCTTGGGATGTCCGAAGATTCGATCCCGTCTTTTTCGCTGTTCCCAGCGAGTAGAACGGCTGCTGCCGCGATGACAACGACCGCGACCGCGATTATCGCAAGTGCGATTTTCCTATCCATGAATATCACATTGGATAATATATTTGTATCTTCAGTGACCTCGACTAAATGAGGCAGGTCACTGAAAATCGTCCTTTCTGTATGCTGGCCATCATAACGATGGGTCAACGCCCACCCCGAG
>LVVU01000138.1:1468-9495 GCA_006954465.1 Candidatus Methanoprimaticola hominis | reverse complement strand
TTAACTTTTTACCTTAATTTGTTAACAAGCTCTAAGGGGTTTGGTAAAAGGTTTGGACCTGCTGGATCGCAGCAGGTCGAGCTCACGCATCGGCGGGCTTCTCCGTTCTGACGAAGTCGGTGTCGTCGTCGCAGATGAGCTCCATCTCGCCACGGGTGGCCCTGACGATGAGTCCGATGATGGCTCCGGTCACGACGGTGACGATCACGACGATGACGGCCATGACGATGCTGGCTACGCTTCCGACGATGATCGAGACGATGATGGCTCCGAGCCATCCGCCGATTCCGTGGAGGTTGTGGACACCCATGATGTCCATGACTCCGATCTTCTTGGTGAACCAGGGCTGCAGGTAGATGAAGCACAGCGTGGAGACGGCTCCGGCGATCAGTCCGATGAACAGAGCGCCCCAGGGTCCGACCTCGAGGAGAGGCGCACCAATGGCGACGGGTCCGCACAGCATGGCATAGGTGAAGATCAGACAGTTGATCTTTCCCTGTACCGCGGAGCAGACGAAGTACGTCGAGATGATGGATCCGACACCGGCCATGTAGCAGGTGATGGTTCCATACGTGATCTGGTCTGCCGGCAGGAGCGAGGTGACGAAGGAAGGCCAGAGCATCCACAGAAGCATGCTGGCGAGCCACACGAACGTCACGCTGTGCGTGGTCGTGTACATGGGCTCGTCGAAGGCCCTCTTGTCCCTGATTCCGAGCGCTACTCCGATACCGAAGTAGGCGGCGCACATGTGAACGAGGATCGATCCTCCGGGGTCGGTCGCGAGACAGCCGAAGATCTCCACGTTCGAGAGCAGCCACTGTATAAGGGAGTATACTATACCGAATCCGACCCCCACGAACAGGTACTGCCACATTTTGCATGTTCCTGAGAACACGCCGATCGCGATTACCAGCGTGATCGCGCAGATCACACCGTTGATGAGCAGGCTCTGATCCCAGGCTCCGTAATCGAAGTAGAAGTCCTGGATGGCGAGGTAGACGACGAAGCTGCTGACGGCAGACAGAAGCACCGCGAGACAGATTCCCCACTCGAACTTCCTGATGAATATCATCAGGAAGGCCACAAGCATCAGCATGAACCATATGTCCAGGTTCTTGCCGAACTGCAACTGCTCATTGACATCGGATCCCGGAGAGATGCTCTTCTCTGCAAGAGCGATAGCCCCGGTAGCCTCGCCGTAGAACAGCACAGCTACGATTATTACGGCGATGATCAGCACCGCCCACATTCCTTTCTTACTGTCCATTTGATCCCCTCCCGCTTTCGCGGATGGACGGTGTATGGGACGCTCTGCGACCCGGTCCGATCCCTCGGACCTGCGACACCATCGATTGGGGGGATACATCCGACGGGACCGAGGCCCCGATATCCCTGGGAAACGCCCCTCATCATGGGCGGACAGACCCGAGCGGAGGTGACACACGGCCCTAAAGCCGACAACCGCTCGCATCTTCTCACCTGGCGATTCTCATGTTGTGCTTTTCACACACGGAGAAAAAAATCACATATCACGATATTTAATACTTGTTGAATATCGGCATTCGGACATCCAACTCTACATAACGATTTCCTTTACAGAAGATAGACCATGTGTCGAAAGAATGCGAATTGATATGTGTTGGACCTCTGCGACAACCGCACGTTCCTTCCTCGTATATAATGTATTATGAAAAGTATATCTACGAGGATATCGGAGACGACATCGGAACAGATTCAGGACGGAGACGGGCAACATCTTTTTAGGCCGCCCCCGAGATTAACCGTCCGATAAACCATGGCAGAGAAAGACGCCCAATTCATCAGACAGAAGGTGATGGAGCACAACAAATGGTTCGAGGAATCGATCCCCATGATCGCCTCGGAGAACCTCATGAGCCCCCTCGCCAAGGAGATGCTGATCTCGGACTTCGCCGACAGGTACGCCGAGGGACTCCCCGGGAAGCGCTACTATCAGGGGAACATCTACGTCGACCAGGTCGAGCTCAAGACCATCGAGCTCGCCAAGAAGGTCTTCGACGCGGATTTCGCCGATGTCAGACCCATCTCCGGAACCGTCGCCAACATGGCCGTCCTCTTCGCGTTCGCCGAACCCGGCGACACCATAACCACCTGCGCCCTCGCCCAGGGAGCCCACATCTCCACCTGCGAATTCGGCGCCTTCGGACAGAGGGCCGTCAAATCGGTCAACTATCCGTTCAACGAGCACGACATGAACCTGGACATCGACGGCACCATCAAGCTCCTGAAGGAGGTCA
Organism: Candidatus Methanoprimaticola hominis; assembly: GCA_006954465.1. Classification (GTDB taxonomy): domain Archaea; phylum Thermoplasmatota; class Thermoplasmata; order Methanomassiliicoccales; family Methanomethylophilaceae; genus Methanoprimaticola; species Methanoprimaticola hominis. The sequence goes on along the minus strand of LVVU01000138.1, from coordinate 7,219 downwards.
AGCCCAAGATCGCCCAGTTCGGTCTCTCCGTATTCCTGTTCCCCCCTCCCCTCAAGGAGCTCCAGGACACCTTCAACGAGATCGGATGCCTCGTTTGGGAGGACTGCGCCCACGTCCTCGGTCTGATCGCCGGGAAGCAGTTCCACGACCCCCTCAGGGAGGGCGTCAACATCGTCTCCTCGTCCACACACAAGACCTTCCCCGGACCCAACCACGGGATGCTCCTGGGAGCCAACATGACCGATGAGCAGGAGAAGAAGCTGCAGAAGGCCGTCTTCCCCGGAGTCACCTCCAGCCACCACCTCCATGCCATGGCCGCCCTCGGGATAACCCTTGCAGAGATGGACGTCTTCGCCAAGGACTACGCCGCCCAGGCATGCAAGAACTCCAGGGCCCTCGGACAGGCGCTCTACGAACGCGGAGTCCCCGTGCTCTGCCCGGATCTCGGATTCACCAGATCCCATGCGATAGCCGTCGACGTCTCCCAGTTCGGAGGCGGAAAAGAATGCGCCAAACTCCTCGAGGATGCCAACATCATATGCAACAAGAACATGCTCCCACGCGACACCAGCTCCGTCAACCCCTCCGGACTCAGACTCGGATCCCAGGAGATGACCAGGCTCGGAATGAAGGAGAGCGAGATGGATGAGGTCGCAGACTTCATCGCCCGTGTGGTCGTCAAGAAGGAGGACCCGAGCAAGGTTAAAGAGGACGTGAAGGCATTCAAGAAGCAGTTCGCTACGATTCAGTACTGCTTCAATGCAGGCGAGCCCGCATACGGATACCACAAGCTGGTCGAGTGAAGAGGGAAGTGATTCGAATGGGATTCATGGACAAGGTCAAAGGGGCCGTCAAGACCGCGGACGACAAGCTGGGCAACGCCATCGACAAGGGCAAGCTCGACTCCCAGATCAGGGACGAGGAGCGCGAGATCGACAAGACCATCGCAGAGATCGGAAAGGCCGTCGTCAAGGCCCTCAAGGAGGGCAAGACCGCTGCCGATGCGGACATCCAGAAGCTCTTCGAGAAGATCGGGGCCTCCGAGGAGAAGATCGAGGACCTGAAGAAGCAGAAGGAGGCCATCGACGCCTCCGGATGCGAGGAAGAGAAGCAGGAAGAAGCGAAAGAGGAATGACATTCCCCTCCCGGCGGGGGACCGCCGGGAAACATCTTTACATCTGAGGAGGACAGATGGACCAAGAGAAGATTCTCAGGGGGCTGGAGGAGTCGATAGCCACCTGGAATATCGATGATTGCAGGAAATACGCCGAAATGGCCATGGAATCCGGAATCGAACCGGATAGGGCCATAAACGACGGTCTCGCCAAAGGCATGGACCGCATAAGCAGGGGCTTCGATCGCGCAGAGGTCTTCCTGCCACAGATCATGATGGCTTCCAAAGCCATGGAGGCCGCCCTGGAGATAATCGAACCGTACATGATGAGCAACGCCCGTCTGAAGGGCGTCGTCGTCATGGGTTCCGTGAAGGGCGACATACATTCGATCGGCAAGAACGTCTGCTGCGCTATGCTGCGCGGCGCGGGATTCAGAGTCGTCGACGCAGGAGCAGACGTCGATCCCGATACGTTCCTCAGGCTCGCCAGGGAGGAGGGCGCCAACATCGTCGGCGGCTCGGCCCTCATGACAGTGAGCCTCCCCCAGCAGAAGGAGATGATCCGCGTCTTCAGGGAGAACGACATGGCCGTGCTGACCATATTCGGCGGCGCGCCATGCAGCGAGGAATGGGTGAAGGAGATCGGCGGAGACGGATACTCCTCCTCGGGCGGGGAGATCGTCAAACTCGTACGCAGACTGCTCGAAGAACAGCAGGAGCAGTGAAATCCTATACAACCGCCTGGCCGGAATGGGCAGGCTCGATATACTAGGGGAACCCCTAGTAAAAACGATAAGAAAGAGTGCACCCCATGACGGCAAAGAGGTATGTGGACATTTACGAGGCCTACGATCGCTTCTTCGAAGGAGAGAGGATGCGCGAGGACCTCTGGGATTACACCGTGGTCCCCAACAACGCTCCCAGATGAAGGAGAAGTACGACATAAAATTCGGCAAGGAGATCGTCCCCACGGACGAGGACCTCTGCGAGAGGCTGTTCCTGGCCGGCATCGAGATGCTTCTCAATACCGGATTCTACAACACCGACCTCGGTCGCGTCATGAAGATCAGCGAGGACGAGCTCTTCGAGGGCCTTAAGATGGCTCCCCAGAAGCTCAAGCTCGGATTCGGGAAGGACGAACGCGAATGCGTCGCCCGCCACGGGAACGACGGCAGGAAACCCATCATCCAGGGGGGCCCCACCGGAGCACCTATCTCCGAGGACATGTTCGTCCCCATAATCAGATCGTATTCGCAGGAACCCGTGGTCGACACCATCGTCAGCGGCGTTCTGAACACCGTCAACAACCACCCGGCCACCACCAACACCCCCTGGGAGATCCGCGCCACCATGGCGGAGATCCGTTACGTGCGCGAGGCATGCCTCATGTCTCAACGCCCGGGGATGTGCATATAGGGCCCCCAGACCCCGCTGTCGGCCACCGGGAGGCTGTCATCCGACCTGACCATGTACGGGATGAGGCCCTTCGATGCGCACGAGTGCTCCCAGCTCAACGAGATGAAGATAGACATGGCCGGCCTGAACATGCTGGCCGGCTGGGGGGCCAACGGCGACGTCATCATGATGGAGCAGATGCCCATCTTCGGAGGATACGTCGGAGGCATGGAGGAGACCGCCATCTGCGACGTGGCCACGATGATCGCATCGTTCGCCATATTCGACATCCACCTCGACGGACCCATCCACATCAGATGGGGAACCACCTCCACCCGCGAGACGCTGACCATCGCAGCCCACGCAGCGGCCGCCCTCGATATGAACACAGACTTCCTGCTTGCGAACCAGTACTACACGCTGGCGGGACCCTGCACGCAGATGTGCCTTCTGGAGATAGCCGCCCAGGCCATCACCGACACCGCATCCGGCAGGGAGCTCCTGTCCGGTGTGGCATCCGCGAAGGGTGTCACCCAGAACAAGACCACGGGGATGGAGGCCAGGATGATGGGGGAGGTGGCATTGGCCACCTGCGGAATGGAGATCAGCACCGTCAACTCGATCCTGGACCAGGTCATCGGGATGTACGAGAAGGACTTCGTCCACGCTCCCCAGGGCAAGAGCTTCAAGGACTGCTACGACGTCAAGGAGCTGGAGCCCAGCGACGAGTACGTCGATATCTACGATCAGACCATCGATCTGCTCGGGAAGTGCGGCTTCGACATGTGAGCGTCAGGCTCTCTCGTCGGATGCCAGGTTCAGACCGATCACTCCGGCCACGATGAGCGCTATGCAGAGCCATCCGACTGGATCGAGGGCCTCTCCGAGGAGGAACGCTCCCACCAGTACGGAACCGACCGCACCGATCCCGACCCACACGGCGTAGCACGGACCTGTCGGGAGTCCGGCGCGGAAGCCGCGGTTCAGGAACAGCATGCTGATCAACAGGAACACAGCTGTCAGGATATCGAACAGAACATTCGTGAATCCGCATGACAGCCTCATCGTCGTGGCCCAGACCGTCTCCGCGGCCCCGCCTGCTATAACCCAAGCCAAGCACGTTGCATCAGATCCCTCCAGACACCAGCTCCAGACCGATCACTCCCGCGAGGACCATCCCCACGCAGACCATCTTGACGGCTCCTATCCTGTCCTGATAGAGCACGTATCCCACGACCATGGTGCAGACCGCACCGATGCCGGTCCAAACCGCGTACGCCACTCCGATGCCCACGGCCTCCATCCCCAGCCCCATCAATGCCGGACTGAGCACGGCGAAGAACACAGTGGCGACAGCCCATACGATGCGACGCTCGGCATCGAACTTCTTGAGAGCCACGACCCATACGGGTTCGAGCAGCCCGCCTATGATGATGAATCCCATGGCCGCGTCCATGGGACCTGCCAGAATATTACTAATATAAATACGGAGAACGCCGGTCCGTATCCCGTGGAACTACAGGTGTTCGAGGACTGGCTGAGGGCGCAGAGGGGCGTCGTCAGAGTGGAGGCCGTCCCCAAGGAGCTCCTCGACGCGATCGAGAAGGAGGAATCCACCGTCACCTCCATCTTCGGCACCCCCGTGGACAACTCCGGCCTGGCCGACTGCCTCGCCATGAACACGGTTCTTATCGCCTTCACGGACAGGGACTTCTGGACCCCGTCCTGCGTCTCCATGATTCTCTGGAACTCCGAAGGGGATGTTATCGGACAGGACATCCCTTGGAAGGAGGCCGAATCCTATCAGAATAGGAATGACGTCGTGTTCATCAGCGACAGCTTCGTTCTGTTCACAGACAAGAACATGGGCACCGAACCCTACATGGAGCTAAAATCGATGGAATACAGCGGAGAGGATGGGTCCTTCCCCGATAACACCCGCTCCGTGATGTGGTTCCCATGCGCGACCAGCAGCATGATGGTGTTCGACTACTTCCACCAGCCGAGGGATTGTCTCGGTACCGCCATCATAGCTTTCAATATGTGACTTCAGATGATTGTCGTTATTAAAAACAGTATTTAAACCATTTAAATAACTCTCGATTTACCGAAACAGCGTTTTCTTAACGGAACATTAACTTAAACAAACAGCCTAATTTTTTAATGAAATAAATATAAAAAAAAAGTCTTTTAAATAGTATATTTCTCAACATACCGTGGACGAATCCGACTTCATAGGACATCTGACGGGAGAGCTGAAACACGCGGCGGATGGAAGCTATCGCTATTTCCAGCCTCATGAACTCCCGTTCGATTGGGATTGCTCCCGCGAGACGCTGAACATCATCAGTGCGGCTTCGACTGAGATCGCCCGCCTGGATGGGATGCTCAGATTCATGGATGGCGGTCTCAGAGAGATGATGGTGATGAACCTCTCTCTGATGGAGTCCGTATCGAGTTCCTCCATCGAAGGCATAAGGTCGACGACGGATAGGTTACTCCGTTCCGAGAGGACGAAGAAATCCGATCCGAAGCTCGTATCGGACAGACAGGAGATCTTCAACTATCGGAAGGCACTGCTCCAGGGATTCGAAGAGGTCCCTGTCGGAGGAGCCATCACCATCGATACGATCAAATCCCTCCATAGAACCCTCATGGACGGCGTACGCGGTTCCGACAATTCCCCCGGTGAGTTCAAAACCCATCAGAATGCCATAGGCAGGTCATCGGATACGCTGGAGACCGCCAAGATGGTTCCGGCACCGCCAGAATCGGTAGACCATCTCCTGGACAATTGGCTGGACTATGTGAATTCGACGAGATTCGAAACGGTAGAGAAGGCAGCCATCGCCCACTACCAGTTCGAAGCGATCCATCCCTTCAGAGACGGCAACGGCAGGGTCGGTAGACTGCTCCTCATGCTCATGCTGCGGCGCGACGGACTGCTGAAGCACCCGGTCCTGTTCCTGAGCGGCTACCTGAACCTGCGGCGCGACCGGTACATCGACCTCATGTACGCCGTCAGCACGCGGGATGCGCTGGACGAGTGGGTGGAATTCATCTCCAGGGGTCTGTACGAACAGGCGATGTCCACTGCGGGCATCGTGATCTCCCTCTTCGAATACAAGGAGAGGCTGATCTCCGATGCCGAGGATCTCAACGAGACCCGCCTGATCGAGATGCTGTTCAGGAACCCGTATGTCGCATCAGGGGATGTCGTATCCGAACTGGGGGTCTCGGCT
>LVVU01000138.1:0-1462 GCA_006954465.1 Candidatus Methanoprimaticola hominis | reverse complement strand
ACAAGCTTCTGAAGAGGCTCGAGGAGAAGGGGATCGTCAGGGAGACCACCGGGAAGGAGCGCAATCGCCTCTATCTCTCGGACGGGATCATCGAGATACTGAACGTCGGATGACCGACCATCGACACGGAATCCGTGTCTGGCTTGAAGGCTAAGGAGCACCTAATCTTTAAATCGGTTCTAGTCCATGGGGTGAGTAATGACGACAGGTAACCGCGAGGACTACCTAATCAACATCCTCAGACTGACCGAGGGGGAGGGCGTGGCGAAGACCACCGAGCTTGCCACATACATGAAGGTCTCCCCTGCCAGCGTGAGCGAGATGATCAAGGTGCTCGCAAAAGAGGGGCTCGTCGACTACGAGAAGTACAAGGGGGTGTCCCTGACCGAGGAGGGCCTCACCATGGCCCGTGAGCTTCGCAAGAAGCACCATGTCGTCGAGCGCTTCCTCACGGATTATCTCAACGTCGATCACAAGACGGCCCATGAGGAGGCCTGCCGTATAGAGCATGCCATCTCCGACGAATCGGCCATCAAGATGTGCCATATGATGGGCACTCCGGTCGATGTCGACTGCCAGTGCTGCATCACGCCCTGCAAGGCGGTATCGGAGGGCATCATGAACATCCTCCCGCTCAACAAGATGTCGCAGGGGCAATCCGGAAGGATCTCCCACATCAAATCCGAGGATGTGAACGTGGTCAAGAAGCTGATCTCCATGGGATTCGTGCCCGGAAGGGAGATCTCCATCGAGGCCATCCTCTCCGACGGCGGACCCCGCGTCGCCCGCATGGGCGATGCCACCATGGCCCTGGATTACGGGCTGGCGTCATGCATCTTCGTCGATGTATCGTCCGCCGACGCCTGACACGCATAGGATTATACGCTACGGCGGATGTCGCGCCCAAGTCTATGGGAGTCGAAGGACAGGATGCGTCCGGAAGGGCGCTCAAAGTGGCCCTGCTCGGCCAGCCGAACGTCGGGAAATCATCGCTTTTCAGCCGTCTGACCGGAGTAGGAGTCATATCATCCAACTATCCGGGGACGACGGTCACCTTCGACGAAGGGGCCATCGTCAGGAACGGCCGTACGGTCGTCATCAAGGACCTGCCGGGAACGTACAGCGTCTCCGGGAACTCGGATGACGAGCGCGTCGTCGTCATGAGCCTCATCGAGGACCACTACGATTGCGTCGTGCTCGTCGCCGATGCGACATCCCTCGTCGGCAGCATCGTCCTGTGCATCGAGGCCATGGAGCTCGGGATACCTGCGATCCTCGCACTGAACAAGGTCGATGCCGCACGCAGGAACACGATCGTCTACAGGAAGAAGCTCGAATCCATGCTGGGCATACCCGTTGTGGAGGTCTCCTCCAAGACCTCCGAAGGCGTGGACGAGCTGGCGGACGCGATATGCTCCGGCTCGGCCCGCAGAACGACTGTATCCCCTCCGTACGACCGCGG
>LVVU01000137.1 GCA_006954465.1 Candidatus Methanoprimaticola hominis | reverse complement strand
CATAATGAGAACGACTGGCAACGGGATCGTAGTCGCTTGAATCCTGGCAGGGGCTTCAGATGTCTGTTTTAATGTCGTTCGAATTATCGAACCCTCTAGATCCGGGCGGTACTCTTTAACGCCAGTATCCCATCTCCTCCGACGATTACATGCAGATTGGAATCGTAGGGAAGCCGAACGTCGGCAAGTCGACATTCTTCGGAGCCGCCACGATGGCTCCTGTGGAGATAGCGAACTATCCCTTCACCACCATCGAACCCAACAAGGGCGTGGCCTACGTGCGCGCTCCGTGCCCGTGCAAGGAGCTCGGAGTGAAATGCACGCCTCACAACTCGCTTTGCATCGACGGGACCAGGATGGTCCCCGTGGAGCTCCTGGACGTCGCCGGACTCGTACCGGACGCGTGGCAAGGGAAGGGTCTGGGCAACAAGTTCCTGGACGACCTGAGGCAGGCCGACGCGCTCATCAACGTCGTCGACGCCAGCGGATCCACCGACATCGAAGGGAACTCCGTGGACCTGGGATCCCACGACCCGGCCGAGGACATCCTGTTCCTCAGGACCGAGATCGAATGCTGGATGCGCGAGATCATCAAGAACGGATTCTCCAAGATCGCCAGGCAGGCGAAGATGCAGGGCTCCAAGCCCGAGGCGATCCTCGCCGAGAGGCTCCAGGGCCTGAAGGTCACCGAGCTCCAGATCAAGGAAGCGCTCCGCGAGGTCCCCCTCCCGGACGATCCGACGAAATGGGACGACGACCTCCTCCTGAAGCTCTGCGGAGCCATCCGCGAGAGGTCCAAGCCCATGATCGCTGCCATGAACAAGGCCGATCTGGCATCAGAGGAGAACCTCGAGAGGATCCGCTCCGTCAACCCCCACTGCGTGGCGACGATGGCGGAAACGGAACTCGCTCTGAAGAAGGCCGCCGCCGCAGGACTGGTGGAGTACACCCCCGGGGACAAGGAGTTCAGGATCAAGGAGGGCGCCAAGATCTCCGACGGACAGAGGAAGGCCCTCGACTACATGAACGAGAACATGGCGAGGATCGGAGGCACAGGCGTGCAGAAATGCATCGAGGATGCCGCGTACAAGATGCTGGACCTCATCTGCGTCTATCCCGTCGAGGACGAGACCAAATTCACAGACCATTTCGAACGCGTCCTCCCGGATGCGTTCCTTGTGCCCCGCGGAAGCACCGCGAGGGACCTGGCATACCGCGTCCACAGCGATCTGGGCGACAAGTTCATCCGTGCTGTGAACGCCAAGACCAAGAGGACCGTCGGTGCGGACTACGAGCTGCAGGACGGGGACGTCATCAGGATCGTCGCCAACAAGTGATACCCATGGACACCGCGGACATCAGGATATTGAGCACGTCGTACACCGTCGATGAGGACGAACCCGTCATCGAGATCTACGGCAAGGCGAAGGACGGCAGGTCCGTCACCGTCCTGGTCCGCGGTTTCAGACCGTATCTCTACGGGATCGAGGTCCCGAAGGCCCTCGAGGACCAGTTCAAGGAGGATCCCGAGGTATCGTCCATGGAGCACAGGATGCTCCTGTACAGAGGGCGCGACATCGATGCCCTGAAGATCAGCATCAAGAGCCCTTGGAAGATCTCCGACTACCGGAACAGGCTGAAACGCGGAGGCTGCGATTCCCTCGCATCGGACATCCCGTACAACCATCGCTACATCTACGACGTCGACATGGGGTCGTGCATCCGTGTATCCGGGGAACCGGTCGACAAGGGATACCTGACGGACATCACGCTGGAGATGTCCTCGTTCGAGAACATCGACTCCTTCGACCCGGGATTGAGGATCCTCTCCTTCGACATCGAGAACAGCGTCGATCACGATTTCCTCCTGTGCATCTGCGCAACCGTGTGGGACAAGGGGGAGATGAGGAAGTGCGAGCCCATCTACGGCTCCGAGAAGGACATCATCAACGGATTCGCCGACCTGATCAGGAAGGAGGACCCCGACGTCATCACCGGATACAACATCGACAACTACGACATCCGCAAGATCGAGGAGCGGGCGAAGGTCAACCGGATGAAGGATGCCATGCCCTGGGGAAGGGACGGAGGGCAGCCGAAGCTCCGCAGCGAGAGGTTCTGGCGCGTCAAAGGCAGGATCATCTGCGATGCGTGGTGGGCCGCCCGGAAGGAGATCCATCCCAAGCAGGAGACCCTCAACGCCGTGTCCATGGAGCTGTTCGGGGAGTCCAAGCTGGACGTCGATCCCCGCCATATGGATGCCGAGTGGAAGAACAACCGCGAGAAGGTCCTTGAGTACTGCACCAAGGATGCGGAGCTCGCCATGAGGATCCTCCTGGAGGTGGACACCCTCAGGAAGGGGATGGACCTGGCGGCCGTGTCCAAGCTGTCCATCGAGGACGTCCTCACATCCGGCTCCTCCCAGCTGGCCGATTCCCTTCTGATCCGTGCGGCGGACCGTGCGAACGTCGCCGTCCCGCAGATGGGGAGACGCATCAGGGACGGGGACCAGATCGAAGGCGGATACGTTCACGACATCAAACCCGGACTGTATCATTGGGTCTGCGTCCTGGACTTCAAATCGATGTATCCCTCGACGATCATCGCCAAGAACATCTGCTTCACGACCCTGTCCCCTACGGGAACGATAGTCGCCCCTTCGGGAACGGCCTTCCTGTCCAAGGACGTCCGTCTCGGACTGCTTCCGAAGATCCTCCAGGACCTGATGGATCAGAGGGATTCCATCAAGAAGAGGATGAAGCAGGCGTCCGATGAGCACGAGAAGCACTATCTGGATGGTCTTCAAGCCGCCGTGAAGGTGCTGATGAACACATTCTACGGCGTGTTCGCTTCATCGTTCTACAGATTCACCGACAAGAGCATCGGTGCGGCGATCACGTCGTTCGCCAGAGCCAATGTCAAAGGGATCATCGGAGACCTCCAATCCGAAGGGCACAACGTCGTCTACTCCGATACGGATTCCGTGTTCGTGCAATCCCCGGGATCCACCCTCGAAGAGTCGGTGGACTTCGGCACCAGGATGGCCGACAAGTACTCCCGCGACGGAGGAACCCTGGAATTCGAAAAGATCCTCGAACCGCTGTTCACCCACGGCAAGAAGAAGAGGTACGTGGGAAGGATCGTATGGCCCGTGAAACAGGAGGAGCTCCTGGTCCGCGGATACGAGAGCAGGAGGACGGATTCGTTCGACCTGCAGAACAGGCTCCAGACCGATATGTTCGACTGCATCCTCGACGAGAGGAACGAGGACGCGCTCGCGCTCGCCAGGAAGACGATCCAGGACACCATCGCAGGTCGCGTGGACATGTCCGAGCTGGTCATATCCAAGACCTGCAAGGGCCTGGATGCCTACGAGAACCCGGAGAGGATGGCCAACGTGCAGGCTGCGAAGAAGCTCATGGAGCTCGGATACGATTTCGTGCCGGGGATGAAGGTCTCGTGGATCGTGACGGATGCCAAATCCACTCCGATGAAGGTCGAGCCGTGGGTGAGTGGGAAGCCCTTCGACGGGAGGCCCGACTACCGCTACTATGCCGAGAGGCTCTCAAAGATGGCCGGGATGGTCACTGATGTGTTCGGATGGGGCGAGAAGGACCTGATGCTGGGAAGCCAGCAGGCCACCCTGCTCGACGGAGGGATGTTCTCCTCCAAGGAGGGCGCGACCGCCAAGAAGGACCCCCCGATGCCCAAGGCCAAACCGAAGATCCGCAGCCTCGACGATTTCTTCCGATGGTGACCGACATGACCGATGAGAAGACCACCATCGCCGATCTCAAGAAGGAAATAACGGAGTTCTGCAGCGACCGCGACTGGGACCAGTTCCACAACCAGAAGGACCTTGCCATCGGCATCGTCACCGAAGCCTCCGAACTGCTCGAGCGCTTCCGCTTCAAGACCCCCGAGCAGATAGAGGAGCTCATGTCGGGACCCGGTCGCGAGGAGGTCGCGGACGAGCTCTCCGACACGCTGTACTTCATCATCCGCTTCGCCCAGATGAACGGCATCGATCTGAGCGATTCCCTCTCGAGGAAGCTGGCCAAGAACGCGGAGAAGTACCCCGCGTCCAAGGTCAGAGGGTGCAACAAGAAGTACGAGCAGGAGGCCTTCCGACACCCCGCTATGCTCAGATCCCTTCTATCGCACGCAGATCTCTCATACACATGGAGGTGGTGCTGAGGACATCATCGTCATCCTCCGCATCCGCCCCCATGAGCCCGTCGATCCTGCACTTCATGCGATACGCGGTCGAGGTCGATACGCCGCACAGATCGGCGGCCCTCCTGATGCTGACCTTGTCCACATAGCATTCCGCGAAGGCCATCCACTTCTCCTCCGGGATCTGCGATCCGGACATCAGGTGCTTCGGAGTGAACGTCCTCCCGCATTCCTTGCAGCGGAAGCGCTCCGTGCCCTTGGCAGTCCTGCCGTAATGCACGTATTCCGCGGCTCCGCATTCGGGACATCCCCTCGGCGGCTCCGCCTCATCGCTCATGAGCCTGAAGCGGATCCCCTCGACCATGGAGTCGCGGTATCTCCTCATGATGCTCTCTTCGTTCCAATCCTGTCTCGGTGTCATAAGATCACCGTGATTCTTTATCTGGAAGACAAATTTAAACAGCTAGCTGTTATTTGTGTAATACTTGTAATTCTGATAATCCTTGTTATGTCAGATGGACAGAGTTTTATATGGCACGGTCTTCGGAGAAGGCGTGGAGCGTTTGCTCCATGAACGGAGATGTGCCGTACAACGGTGAATCCGTAAAGGTGATTCCAATGAGCGAAGAAACTCAGCAACAGGAGACACGCCCGGTTAACGGGAAGAGCATGTACTACTACATCGGCAAGGCCTGGGACGTCCCCGAGAAGACCTATGTCAAGGCTCTGAACTACGAGCGCAGGATTCAGTGGCGCAAGGAGGAGAACTTCACCCGCATCGAGCGCCCGACCAGGCTCGACAGGGCAAGGGCACTCGGATACAAGGCGAAACAGGGCTACGTCGTTGTCAGGGCTAGGGTCAGGAAGGGATCCTTCCAGAAGAGGGCCATCGTCACCGGACGCAGGGCCAAGAGGAAGGGAATCAACCAGATCACCGTCGGAAAATCCCTGCAGAGGATGGCCGAGGAGAGGACAGCCAAGCGCTACCCCAACCTCGAGGTCCTGAACTCCTACTGGGTCGGTGCCGACGGACAGCAGGAGTGGTACGAGGTCATCCTCGTGGACCCCGCGCACCCGGTCATCAAGGCGGACCCCAAGATCAACTGGATCTGCAACAACGACCACACCAACCGTGTCTACCGCGGTAAGACCTCCGCCGGCCAGAAAGGCCGCGGAATGAGGCACACCGGAAAGGGAGCCGAGAAGGCAAGGCCCTCCGTCCGTGCCAACCAGAGAAGAATCAAGTGATTCTTCCAATCATAAGAAGAACCTGAAACCGCTTACCCGCCCCTTCGGGGGCGGTCTTCTTTCCACGATTTCCTGAGATCGCGGTTCCCCGAACCCTCCCTCGCCGATCGATCGGTGCACGGTCGTATCCGTTTGAGTCACGATGCATGTGTATCTGTGGGGGCGTAACCGTTAGGATGTCCTGCCCTCCGGACCATGCATGAACGCCGACTTGACCCTCGGCAGGGTTCGCACCCGCCCCGATCGGCTACCTTCCGGATCTCAGATGAGCTCGGTCGTCCAGTTGAGCTCCTGTATCCTCGTATCGGTGATGCGGACCTCCTCCGACAGGGAATCCGCATTCTTCCTGAGCGACCTCACATCGACGGTGCTGATTACCCTGATCTCGGATGCGGACCCGCGACCGACCTTGCAGCTCGCCTCGTCAAGGAACGATCTGAGGATCTCCGACTTGCGGGTGAGGACATCGCGTCTCGCGATCAGCTGGGTGAGCGTCGACCCGTCGGAGGACACGGTCCTGCTGTTGGTGAGGTTGATGCGCGCTATGAGGTCCTCCAGTCTGGAAGCAACCTCATCCAGCTCCGCAAGAAGCGCCTGGGGGTCCTCGCTGGGCTCCTCGCCCTCCTGGATCCTGGAGTTGTTGTTGAGCCTGATCTGCAGCTGATACAGCCTCGTGTTGAGGTCCGACCTCATGGAAAGCGCCTCTGCGAGCTTCATGAATGGGGAACATCCATCGGACGTATAACGACGATGGGATGTCGTTCGGAGAATGTGGAATCCGGGTCCGCCTATATGGACGGACCCGACGGGTTTCAAAGACCGTTCTCGATCGTTGCGAGGATGTCTGCGACCTCCTCGTCGGTCATCCCTACGGTAGGGTAGAAAACGGGCAGCTTGTACTGGGAGACGTCGACCGAATCCAGATTGTCCAGGCTGGTCCCGAGGACGTAGCCCAGGGCCTGCCTGTGCTCCGTACCCTCCTTCATCAGGGGGTCGTACTGCTTCAGGCAGGACCAGTCCGCGGATCCGGATGCGATGACCCTGCATCCGCGCTTCATCATCAACCATGCGGAGACGATGCCGCGATCGTCGTCGATCCTGGCGAGGACCTTACCCTGGCTGCCTACGGGCAGCCCGGCATGGCAGTGGATGATATCTCCGAACACGAAGGCCCTGTTGTCCCTGACCTCGATATAGAAGACCACATCCGGGTTCGTCAGATCGACCTTGACGCGCTTGTCCTCGTTGGCGGTGAAGATGGCGGAACCGGCCTCGCGGCCCACATCCATGCTCGTATAGCCCTGGGATCCCTCCCTGCGGGCCTTCACGGCGAAGGACTGCCCCTGCGAGAGCCTGGCCAGCGAATACTCTGCTGCCAGGGCGCAGATGTCCTCCATCTTCGCCGTGGTCTCCTCGACCACGGATACCGACGCGATGCCGAAGACCTTCCTGATGGATGCCACCGCACGGTCGGCATCCTCCGCCTCGATGTAGAATCTCGAACCCTGCCTGTTGACGATGGCTTCAACGCCGTCCTCCATCAGCATGTTCACCGCATTGTCGCGGAGCTGGTTCTCGAACCTCCTCCTGACGGGGGTGCTCTTCAATCCGATCTCCGAATATCTCGCCAGTATTACCGCCATATATCTTCGCCTCAAAGCTCCAATGCGCAAGCTACCAGGTAGATGAGGAACACGACGGCGAGCCCGTACAGGATCGGACTGACCTCCTTGGCTCTCTTCGCACCTATCATGGAGACGCAGTACATGATGACTCCGAACGCGATACCGTTCGTGATGGAGTAAGAGAGCATCATCATGAGGATGATCGTGAGGATCGTCATGACGGTCGGGAGGTCGTCCCAATCGACTCCCCTGAGCTCCTTCATCATGGCGGCTCCGACGACGACCATGGCACCGACGGTGCAGCTGTAGCTGAAGATGGTGAAGACGGGTGCGATGAACAGTGCGCATGCGAACAGGAGGGCGACGACGACTGCGACGAGTCCAGTTCTTGCTCCGGCCTCGATACCGACGGCGGACTCCGCGAAGGCGGTGGTGGGCGTGCAGCCGATGACTCCGGAGAGCGATGCGATCCCTGCGTCGACGGACAGCGCCTTCTCGCAGGTGACGTTTCCATCCTCATCCATGATGCCTGCGCGCTTCCCGACGGCCATCAGGGTTCCGGATCCGTCGAAGAACTCGACGAACGAGAACGCGATGATGAGCATGATGAACTGAGCGCTGAAGAGATCGGACGAGAGTCCGTCGAGGAACGCACCGACCGGCGGAGCGGCAGGGGATGCGACGACGGTATCAGGAAGGTCGATGATGCCCAGGAGGACACCGACGATGGCGGTGACGATCATCCCGCCCAGGATACCTATGGACGACCTGTGCGCCACGAGGAGGACGGTGATGACGATACAGAACACTCCGAGGAGAACAGAGAGATCGGACATGTCGCCGAGAGCGACGAGGGTCGAGGGGTCATCGACGATGATGTGCGCATTCTAAAGTCCGATGAATGCGATGAAACAGCCGATACCGGCCACGATTCCCGCCTTGACACCCACCGGGATCTTGTCGAGGAGCTTCTGCCTGACACCGGTGACGGTTACGATGAAGAACGCCAGTCCCGCGATGACGACGGCGACGAGCGCTTCCTGCCACGT
The DNA here is from genome assembly GCA_006954465.1 of Candidatus Methanoprimaticola hominis. Taxonomy (GTDB): domain Archaea; phylum Thermoplasmatota; class Thermoplasmata; order Methanomassiliicoccales; family Methanomethylophilaceae; genus Methanoprimaticola; species Methanoprimaticola hominis. Next base: position 379 of record LVVU01000137.1, on the reverse strand, counting down.
GAATCCGAGCGTGAGCACGGCAGTGTAGCAGAACATGGCATTGATACCCATTCCCGGCGCCATGGCGACAGGGAATTTGGCATACAGTCCCATAATCAGGGACCCGATTATAGACATGACGACAGTGGCGGTGAAGGCCGCATCCCTGTCGATCCCTGCATCGGCCATCATGGCGGAGTTGACCACTATGATGTACGACATTGCTAGGAAGACAAGGATTCCGCCCTTCACCTCGGTCCTCAATGTAGAACCTTTGGACGTAATTCCGAAGAATCCGTCCAGCTTGCTGGCAAAATCCATGTGCGTGGTATCTGAATTCGTATTTAAAATGAGAACACGACCTTCGATTGACGCCGAACCATCTGGCCATCGGATTTCT
>LVVU01000136.1 GCA_006954465.1 Candidatus Methanoprimaticola hominis | reverse complement strand
CAAGAACGAGCAGAACCTGATCGACATGTGCCTGTTCCGCAAGGGCAAGCTCAAGCTGTCGATCTGAATGACCTACCAGCCTCAGACCGTATAGAACCTTATATAGCACGTCCCCTTCCCCCCACCTATAAAGAGGCGCGCGCATGCTGGTAAACGCCGAACTGTACGTCAAAGACCTCCCGGGACAGCTCGTAGGCTCCCTGGAACCTATATCTGTAGTGGACGGGAACATCCTTGGTGTGGTCCACAACCGCGAGAGGATTGTAAACCACCGTATCTGCATCAACATCACATTCGAGATCGAGGAGGAGCAGCTGGAACGCCTCAAGCAGATTTGGAAGTCCAAGGACATCATCATCTCGAAGATCGGATCGGCCCACGAGACGTACACCATGGACTACATGCTCATCGGCGACATAGATGCCAGATACATCGAGGGTCTTCTCAACAAGGCCTATACCATAGCGGACCTGGACGGCGTCGACGTCAGATACTCGTCCAAGGCCTCGGACTTCTCCAAGCGCACGGGCATGATCTCGGTCAAGACGAAGAGCCAGGAGGACCTGGACAAGCTGGACGAGTTCATGGATACGGAATGCAGGAAAGCCGGGATCACATACGTGAGGGGTGTCTGAGATGAGGGTCTTCATCTGCGGATTCGGAACCGTCGGCCAGGGCTTCTGCGAGGTCCTGAGCATGCGCCGCCAGTTCTTCACGGACAGATTCGGCGAGCCCGTGACCGTCGTCGGAGCCATGGACTCCAAGACGTACGCCTACGACCCGAAGGGGTTCGATCCCCTCGCACTCGTCGAGACGAAGAAGAACGGTCGCCGCGTCGGACCCAACGAGTACACCGACTCGGTGGAGGTCCTGAAGAGCATCGATTACGACCTCCTCGTCGAGGTCAGCCCCACGGACGTCAAGACGGGAGGAGCAGGACTCCTCAACATCACGGAGGCCCTGGGCTCCGGCAAAGATGTCATCACCGTCAACAAGGGCCCCCTGGCCCTGAAGTTCGCAGAGCTCATGGGGCTCGCCGAGAAAAACGGCTGCCTGTTCAGATACGAGGGGTCCGTCGGCGGCGCCATGCCCATCATCAACCTCTGCCATGAGAACCTCATCGGAGAGCACATCACATCGGTCCGCGGGATCTTCAACGGGACCTGCAACTACATCCTGAGCAAGATGGACAAGGGCCAGCCGTTCGAGCAGGCCCTCAAGGAGGCCCAGCAGCTCGGCTACGCCGAGACGGACCCCACCAACGACATCGAAGGATACGACAGCGCCTGCAAGGTGGTGATCCTCGCCAATTCGATATTCGGAAGGAACGTCACGTTCAACGACGTGAGGATCACCGGCATCTCGTCGATCACCGAGGACGCCGTCATGCTCGCTGCCGGCCGCAACATGGTCATCAGGCTGATCGGAGAGGTCTCCGAGACGAAGCTTGAGGTCGGCCCGAGGCTGATCCCCAAGGGACACCCCCTGAGCATCAGCGGAACCCTGAACACCGCCCAGATCGACTCCGACCTGGCCGGACCCGTGACCGTGTCCGGAAGGGGAGCGGGCAGGATCGAGACGGCTTCCGCGATCCTCAGCGACCTCATCGCCATAATGGACGAGAGGAAAAAGACGAGATGAGCAGGATATACTCTTACGACACCACGCTACGCGACGGAGCGCAGTGCGAGGGGGTATCGTTCTCCTGCGACGACAAGCTCGACATCCTGAGAAGGCTGGATGCCTTCGGGATGGACTTCGTCGAAGGAGGATGGCCCGGATCCAACCCCCGCGACGACGAGTTCTTCGCGAAAGCGGCGGACCTGGACCTGAAGCGCACATCGCTGACGGCCTTCGGCAGCACCCGCAGATCGGGCACCAGACCGGAGAACGACACGAACCTCCGCAACCTCGCCGCCTGTCCCGCCGAGTGGTGCTGCATATTCGGCAAATCATGGGACTTCCAGGCGAGGGAGGCCCTGGGCATATCCCCCGAGAACAATCTGACCCTCATAGAGGATAGCGTATCGTTCCTCGTCTCGAAGGGGAAGCGCGTCATGTTCGACGCGGAGCACTTCTTCGACGGATACGTCTCGAGCCGCGACTACGCCATCGCCGCCATCAGGGCCGCCGAGCGCGGAGGAGCCGAATGGGCCGTCCTGTGCGATACCAACGGAGGCATGCTCCCCGGCAGGATAGCTGCCGCATGCTCCGATGCGCTGTCGTCGCTCGAGATCCCCGTGGGCATACACTGCCACAACGACTCCGATCTTGCGACGGCCAACTCGCTCGCTGCCGTGGATGCTGGATGCACCATGGTCCAGGGGACCGTGAACGGCATGGGCGAGAGATGCGGCAACGCCAATCTCTGCACGGTGCTGCCCGACCTGTCGCTGAAATGCGGCATGGACATCGGCAGAATAGATTTGACCGGACTCACCGGACTCTCCATATCCATAGGGGAGATCGCCAACATGGCCCCGTCCCCCGGGATGCCCTTCGTCGGATACAGGGCGTTCGCCCACAAGGGCGGGATGCACGTATCCGCCCTGGTGAAGGATCCGAAGACCTACGAGCACGTGGGTCCCGAAACGGTCGGGAACTCCAGGAGGATCCTCGTCTCCGACATGGCCGGCAGGGCCAGCATATCGGAGAAGCTGAAGGAGCTGGGGCTCGAGGCCGGGAGCGACAGCCCGGAGATCACCCGTCTCATCAAGGAGATGGAATCCAAGGGATACGAGTTCGAAGGCGCGGATGCGAGCTTCGAGCTCCTCGTCAGAAGACTCCGCGGAGACCTCGTGGAGAGGTTCAGCGTGGATGCGTTCAGGATCTTCATGGACAGCCGCGGATCCGGCATGGACTCCGAGGCCAGCGTGAAGGTCAGAGGGGTCGACGGCGACATAGAGCACACGGCCGCGGACGGCAACGGTCCGGTCAACGCTCTGGACAACGCCATCAGGAAGGCCCTGGAGAGCTTCTACCCGGAGCTCAGGAGAATCAGACTTACGGATTACAAGGTACGCGTCCTGGACGAGAAATCGGCCACGGCGGCCAGCGTCAGGGTCCTCATCCGCTCGACGGACGGGGAGCACAGCTGGACGACCGTCGGGGTGTCCGTCAACGTCATAGAGGCGAGTCTTATCGCCCTGGTGGACTCCATGGAATACGCACTTATGAAACAAGAGGAGAGAGCATGAGCAGAACTATCGTGACACTCGTCGGGAAGGACCATGTCGGAATCATCGCGGCGGTTTGCAACTACTTCGCCGACAACAACATCAACATCCTGGATATCAAGCAGACCACCGTCCAGGACTACATCAATATGATCCTGATCGTCGACACCTCGGCCTACCAGCACGGCTTCGACAAGCTCAACGAGGGTCTCGAGGAGGTCGGCAAGAAGGTGGGCTGCATCATCAAGGCGACCCACGAGGACATCTTCGAGATGATGCACAGGATCTGAGACCATGGTAGAGCTTAGAGAGGTCTTCGAGACCTACGAGATGGTCTCCCATGAGAACCTGGATGTCAGGACGATCACGATGGGGATCAGCCTCCTCGACTGCATCGATCCCGACCTGGACGCCCTGTGCAGGAAGATCCACGACAAGATCGTCAGACTCGCTGGTAACCTCGTGAAGGTCGGCAACGAACTCGGCGTGGAATACGGGGTGCCCGTCATCAACAAGAGGGTCTCCGTCACACCCATCGCCATCGTCGGAGGAGCGGCCTGCAGAAGCCCCGAGGACTTCGTGAGGATCGCCGAGACCCTCGACAGGGCCGGGCGCGAGATCGGAGTCAACTTCATCGGCGGATACTCCGCCCTGGTCCAGAAGGGCATGACGCCTGCGGACAGGATGCTCATCGAGTCCATCCCCGAGGCCCTCGCCCGCACCGAGTGCGTCTGCTCGTCGATAAGCCTGGGATCCACCAGGACCGGCATCAACATGGATGCCGTACGTCTCATGGGGCAGCGCATTCTGGATGTGGCGGACCTGACGGTGGACGGTTCGATGGGCACCGGCGGCGCCGTGTGTATCATGCTGCTGCTGAGCGGCCACAATGTGTGGTTTGCTCTGTTTATGGCGCTGGTGGCAGGCCTGCTCACCGGCCTGGTGACCGGCCTGTTCCACACGTTTATGGGCATTCCGGCCATCCTTGCCGGTATCTTGACCCAGTTGTCCCTATATTCGGTCAACCTGAAAATCATGGGAAAAGCCAATCAGGCTATCAACGTGGACAAATATGACCTGCTGGTATCCCTGCGTTATATCAAAGGCGTTCCGTTTTACCGCAATACCATCCTGATCGTGGCCGTTCTTATGGTGGTTGTTATCGCTATTTTGTACTGGTTCTTCGGCACCGAGCT
>LVVU01000135.1 GCA_006954465.1 Candidatus Methanoprimaticola hominis | reverse complement strand
GATGACAAGGACGGGTTGTGCGTATAATAACAGCTGTCTGTAATGTTTGTAATAGCTATTACTCGGAATCCACCAACTCGCATGTCACCTAGCTTGATTGGTGATGATCGACGAACTGTCTCCGATCCACCCTTCGTTGAAAATGCAGAACAAGTTGCTTCAGAATTGTATTCGAGGGCTCAGATGGAGCAGAATGTCCATCGATTGCTGGATACGACAGAAGGGATCGGGAACAGAGACGCCAGACCCGGGTTGAGATGGGGCACTCATCCATAAAGGATCATGGGGTCGTCTCTTCGGATTTGCAGATCCTGCCGCCTATGACGGTGGGGGCTCCGACATCTATTCCGGCAAGATCCAGGTACAGAAGGCCGTTGTCCGTCGTTTTGACGGTCTCTTTGATATCCGAAGTGATCCCGCATCTGAGATAGCCCTGATTTTTCAGTTGCTCAATGATGGCCTTACTATGGTCAGGATTGCAGACCTTCCCACCCACGTAATATTCGAGTATGGATAGCCTCTGCTGCTCCTTGTCCATGACAATCATCTCTTTACAGTATCCCATGTCTGCAACTGTGCTGTAGGCATACCTGCTATATGAGACTGGGTAGAAATATGAAACCATACCGGCCGGGCGACATCCGAGTCGGTGGAGCCAGGTGTATGGAACCGATGCCGTGCCGTCATACTGCGCACGGGCGCATCATCCGAATGCTGGTCCGGATCGTATGACGGTCATGTCCATCGGAGGGGTCGCAACCTGGCTCCCGCCCGTTCATATCTTCAGTCCCGCGACCTCTTCCAGGAAGTATCTGTGCACCGAGAGGTCATCGGTGAGCTCGGGGTGGAACGCCGTCACCAGCTGCCTCCCCTGCCTAGCCGCGACGATCCTGCCGTCGACCTCGGAGAGGATCTCGACGCCCTCCCCCACGGAGTCGATGTAAGGAGCGCGGATGAAGGTCATCGGAATGTCCCCGAGGCCGTCGAACCCGTCCTCGGTGTAGAAGCTCCCGAGCTGCCTTCCATAGGCGTTCCTCTTGACGGTGATGTCCATCGTCGCGATGCTGGGGACTCCTCCGATCACGTTCTTCGCCAGGACGATGAGTCCCGCGCAGGTCCCGAAGACCGGAAGCCCCTTCTCGATGCGGTCGCGGAGCGGGGAGAGGATCTCCAGGTCCCTCAGCAGCTTGCCGATGACCGTGCTCTCCCCACCGGGGATGATCAGAGCATCGAACGGCCTGTCCAGGTCCGCCTTCTGCCTGATCTCGAAATGGTCGACACCCAGCCCGTCCAGGGAGTGCTCATGCTCGATGAACGCCCCCTGGAGGGCGAGGATAGCAACCATGACCACTACTTACTGCCCCCTCTCCGCCATGATCGTCTTGATCTCTTCGGCGTTGATACCGACCATCGCCTGGCCGAGGTCGGTGGAGACCTCTGCGAGGAGCTTCGAGTCGGTGTAGTTGGTGACCGCCTGGACGATGGCCTTGGCACGCTTGGCAGGGTCTCCGGACCTGAAGATTCCGGATCCGACGAAGACCCCCTCGGCACCGAGCTGCATCATCAGCGCAGCGTCGGCGGGCGTGGCGACTCCTCCGGCCGCGAAGTTGACGACGGGGAGCTTGCCGTTCTCGTGGACGTACTTCACGAGGTCGACGGGGACCTGCAGCTGCTTGGCCTCCTCGTAGAGCTCGTCGGCGCGCATGTTCTGGACCTTCCTGATCTCGGCGTTCATCATCCTCATGTGGTGGACGGCCTGGACGACGTCCCCGGTTCCGGGCTCGCCCTTGGTCCTGATCATGGACGCTCCCTCGGAGATCCTCCTGAGGGCCTCGCCGAGGTCCCTCGCACCGCAGACGAAGGGGACCTGGAACTGGGTCTTGTCGATGTGGTAGATATCGTCGGCAGGGGTGAGGACCTCGCTCTCATCGATGTAATCGATCTCGAGGGCCTCGAGTATCTGAGCCTCGACGAAATGCCCGATACGGCACTTGGCCATGACGGGGATGGAGACAGCGTCCTGGATGCCCTTGATCATCTTGGGGTCGCTCATACGGGAGACTCCTCCCGCTGCGCGGATGTCCGCGGGGATCCTCTCGAGGGCCATGACGGCCGCGGCTCCCGCTTCCTCTGCGATCCTAGCCTGTTCGGGCGTGGTGACATCCATGATGACGCCGCCCTTGAGCATCTGAGCGAGTTCCTTGTTCAGTTCGTACCTGCTCTTTGCCATGTTATCGATTCGGTCGTAGAGAATGACCCTGTATATATCTCTAAATGAGCAAACGTCTAGAAATGAACATTTCTGGTCGTTCGAACGATGTTCTCGGACGCATCTTCCCTGTTCAGACGTGTATGTCATGGTTGCGGGTCCTCGCCGTTTCATCCTGACGACAGCAACGGCGAAGAACACCGCCGTGATCAGCAGGGTGTAGGCGATCATCGTCTCCGTCGAGAATTCGAATCCGCCGAGATGGAGGTCGAATCCCATGTCCGCACGGAACGATGCGAGCTCCCCGGCAGGCATCCTTCCGAACGCACCGTTCAGCGCATCCACGGCCAGATTGTCCCTGAAGAGGGCGGCCATATGGCTGGCGGGGATGAGGGTGCCGACGGCGTTCATCGCTTCGGGCATGGTCCCCATGGGCATGTAGATCCCGGCGAGGAATCCGATCAGCACGCTGACCACCGTGAACAGTCCGGAGAATGCCCCTGTGCTCTTCAGGAACGATGTGATCGTGTACATGATGACGGACGCCGAGAGCGCCGACGGGATCAGCAGGACCAGGGATGCCGATGCTCCCGATGCGGACAGGGGGCATCCCGTGACCGCGAGATATGTCAAGCATATCACGAAGGTGATCAGGCTCATGACCAGGCCCACGACGAACGTGCTGAGGATGTATCCTATGGCTATCTGGGAGGAGGTCATCGGCGTGATCAGGATGTCGCGTTCCCTTCCCTCGGTCCTGTCCTCGACCATCGTCTGAAGGGCTCCGGCGCATGTCGTCACCGGAACGATCCCCAGGATCCCCGAGAGGACCCATGCATCGATGAGATTGCCCATGCCGGACACGTCCGGGTAGGACTCGATCAGCATGTTCCTGAGGAACAGCAGGTAGAGCAGCACCACGATGAGCACGCCCATCAGGGAGAAGAACACGCTCTGGCGGTCCCTGAAGTAGTTGAGGGAGCAGCGCTTGGCCAATGCGACGGATGCGTTCATCTCTCCTCACCTCCCGTGATCGATACGAACGCGTCGTCGAGCGTTCCGGTCCGCACCTCGAAGGACACGATGTGATCCCCTAAACGCTCGACCACAGGGACCGCGTCGCGGGTGGATGCCAGGGGGATCGTTATCACGCCCCTCTCCTCGGTGAATCCCAATCCCATATCCTCCAGGATGGAATGAACGGCCTCGGCATCATCCGGGACGACGGTCATCCTGTCGGAGCTGTGCTTCTCCTTCAGCTCCTCGGGGGTGCCGTGGGCGACTATCTTGCCGTGGTCTATCACCACCACGTCGTCAGCCTCCGCGGCCTCCTCCATGTAGTGGGTGGTGAGGAGCACGGTGATCCCGCGCTCCTTGTTGAGCCTGGATATCGAATCCCAGATCACCTTGCGGGTGTGCGGATCGAGCCCCGAAGTCGGCTCGTCCAGTATGAGGATCCTCGGACCGTGGATCAGTGCACGGGCGATGTCCGCTCTGCGTCTCTGCCCTCCGGACAGGGTCCCGTATCTCCGATCGGCGAACCCGATGCAGTCCGCGTCCTCCATCGCACGCTCCACGGCATCCTTCAGATCGGCTAGGCCGTACATCGACCCTCTGATCTCCAGGTTCTCGCGGACCGTGAGCCTCTTGTCGAGCATCGGATCCTGGAACACTATGCCCATCTCGTTCCTGACCGAGGGGTCGGAGACGCTCCGTCCGAAGACCTCGATCGTTCCGGAATCGATGCTCAGAAGGGAGCATATGGCGGAGATGGTGGTGGACTTGCCCGCTCCGTTGGGTCCGAGGAAGGCGAAGAACGAACCCTCCGGCACATCGAATGAGATGCTTCTGACAGCCTCGACGTCGCCGTAGGATTTCACGAGCCCGCATACCGATACGGCCTGCATGCCGCCTGACCTGTTACGGAGGATATAAGGTGTTCCGATGGAGGCGTATATAGTCCAACGGTACATCGACGTTCAAATACCGACGTCGCTTCCCCTAACCCATGATAACGATCGTCGGCACCGGGCACGTCTTCAATCTGGCGGAGCCCGTGGCCTTCATCGTGAAGAACACGTGGCCCGACGCCGTCCTCCTAGAACTCGATGTGGGGAGGATGAACGCCATGACCGTCGCCCAATCCGGGGACGCCCCTGCCGAGGANGATGTCTGCCATCTACCGGCAGACGGCCAGGTACCAGCAGAGGATGTCGGAGGAGCACGGTGCGAAGCTCGGAGGGGAGTTCCTCGCCGCTATCAACGCGGGAAAGCTCGCTGGTGCCGATATAATCCCCATCGATACCGACGCCATGCGCGTGATGAACGAGATGTGGGCGGAGATGTCCACCAAGGAGAGGATCCGCTACCGCCTTTCGGGGATCTCCGATTCCATCGGCGGGAAGAGGAAGGTCGCCGATGTGCAGAAGAGCTTCGCCAACGATGAGGAGGCGTATATCGAGGGGATGAGGCGGAGGTATCCGACCCTCGTCCGCAAGCTCATCGACGAGCGCAACCAGCACATGGCGGATCAGATCAACAAGGCATCAGAGACCTACTGTAACGTGGTCGTCATAGTAGGGGATGCCCACGTCGAGGGGATATCGAAGCTCCTTACGGAGAACAACGTCCGGAAGGTCCGCCTGGCGGACCTGATGGACAACGAGAGGATGGCCACGGTAAGGGACATGATTTGGAAGGGGGAGACACAGGGATGAGGGTGGAGCTGCTTGCCTATACGCCGGACGCGGACAGGATCTGCGCCGCCGCCGGGAACTCGTGCTATTCGGAGCGTCCGGCATTCGAGATCATGGAGGACATCGATGCGGAGAAGACCCTCTCCCGCATCGTGGGGATGGGGCATCATTCGGTGATCGAGCATGCCGTGTTCACATTCTCCGTCCAAGGCGTCTCCCGCGCCTTGACCCATCAGCTCGTACGCCATCGCATCGCATCATTCTCGCAGCAGAGCCAGAGGTATGTGTCCATCAAGGATCCGAGCTATGTCGTTCCGCACACGGTCGAGGATGATCCGGATGCGAAGGCCTTGTTCGAGAAGACCATGGACGCCATCTGGAAGGCGTATTCCGAGCTGGAGGCCATGGGCATCCCGGCGGAGGACGCGAGATACCTCCTCCCCAACGGATGCACCACGAACATCACGATCACGATGAACGCCCGGGAGCTCCTGCATTTCTTCACTCTGAGATGTTGCAACAGGGCCCAGTGGGAGATACGCGAGATGGCGGAGCTCATGCTCGCCGAGTGCCGCAGGGTCTCTCCGATCATATTCCGCGATGCGGGTCCAGCCTGCGTCCGCGGCCCCTGCCCCGAGGGCAATAAGACCTGCGGGCATCCGAGGAGCCCGTGAGCGTCATACATCTCGCCGGAGGGTGCTTCTGGGGGGTGCAGGACGTGTTCGCACACATCCCCGGGGTCACCGGCACGGAGTGCGGATACGCCAATGGCGATCGTCACTACGTCCCCGATTACATGCTCGTCTGCTCGGGGAGGATGGGATACCGCGAGGCGGTGAAGGTCGAGTACGACCCGTCGGGGATCTCGCTCGACGAGCTCCTCGCCGTGTTCTTCATGATAATCGATCCGACGCAGGAGCGCAGACAGGGGAACGACGTCGGGATACAGTACCAGACCGGCGTCTACTGGTCCGATCCGGAATCGGAGCGTGTCGTCCGCAGGGTCTTCGCGGAGCAGGAGGCCGCTTCGGAGGAGTTCCATGTGGAGATGGGCCCGTTGACGTATTGGACCAGGGCAGAGGAGAACCATCAGGACTATCTGGAGAGGAACCCCGGCGGGTACTGCCACATCCCGGTCTGGAAGAAGGCCCTGGTCAAGGAATTCGTGAAGCGTCAGAAGGGTCGCTGATGGACCATTTCCTTTGAAGTAACTATAAATAGGGCATCCCCTTAGACCGGTTTACTCGGTGAATGATATGGGAAGAATAAGACCCACCTACATCAAGAGAGTCGCTATCGATCTCGTTAGCAAGTACCCGCAGGCCTTCAGCAAGGACTTCGAGGCTAACAAGGAGATGGTCAGCACTCTGACAGACGTCTCGTCCGTCACGATGAGGAACAGGATCGCCGGATACATCACCCGCTACCTGTCCCACCCTGAGGCATGAGACAAACGCCTTAAACAACCAATTTAGGCATATTCTGCCCGCGTGGGGTAGCTTGGATATCCTGTGAGATTGCGGATCTCTTGACCCGGGTTCGAATCCCGGCGCGGGCACCATTTCTCGCCATCTATGATGGCCGATTGCCCTTCCAGGCTCAGCCTTGTCCTTTCTGTTCTCGACGATATTATCATCTGCTGCATCCATCCGCGGTCGCGGAGGCATCCGGATGATCGTTTACTTCTCAGCGACAGGGAACTCGAAGTACGTGGCGGAGAGGATCGCCGAGGAGTTCGGCGACACTGCCGTCTCCATCGAGGAATCGGACGGCAGGATCGAGCTGGAAGACGGCGGGATGATCGGATTCGTGACTCCTGTGTACTGGTGGGAGCTCCCTGCCCCGGTTAGAGGGTTCCTGCAGGATCTGCGCATCGATGGGGCGGAGCCGTCCTATGTTCACCGTCACGACCTGCGGAACCACTCCCGGCTGCACCTATGTCGAAGCCGAGAGAATCCTATCGGCTAAAGGCATGGGCTTGGATGCGGGTTTCAGCGTCAGGATGCCGGACACATGGACTCCGTTGTTCGATCTCAGCGACCCCGACAAGGTGGAGAAGCTGAACGAGGAGGCGGAGACGTACATCGACGACGTCCTGGAAGGGATAGGGAACCGTGTGAAAGGCAACAGGATGCGGAAGGCGACGCCCTACGCCCTGCGGCTGATTGCCGGTCCGCTGTACAACCGTGCAAGGAGGACGAAGAATCTCCATGCAGAGGATGGTTGCGTAGGATGCGGCCTCTGCGCCGAGAAGTGTCCCGTGCAGGCCATCGAAATCAGGGATGGGAAGCCGGTCTGGGTGAAGGAGCAGTGCGCATTATGCCTGCGCTGTCTGCATCTCTGTCCGAAGTTCGCCATCCAGTACGGGAACGG
>LVVU01000134.1 GCA_006954465.1 Candidatus Methanoprimaticola hominis | reverse complement strand
TGAAGATCCCGAAGATGGACTCCAGGTGGGCCTCCATATCCCTCAGGAGGTTGAGGCGGTCCGCCTTGACCTTGGAGAAGGTCTCCTCATGCGGGATGATGTTCCCGTCCTCGTACCTCTCGGTCTTCAGGATACCGACGATGCCCCTGCGGGTCTTCTGGACACCGTGGTCGTCGAAGGTCTGCTCGTAGATGTAGAATGACGGTGTGTCCTGCTTGAGAGCGTTGTCGGAGATCCACTGCTCCAGCTCCTTCCTGGCGCCGTGGTATCTCTTGTCGGCGTCGGGGTTCAGTGTGAGCCTGGTGATGTTATGCGGCTTGGACTGGAGCTCCTTCAGATAATCCGGACCTATGACGTCATAGGGCGGCGAGATGCGGTCGCCGACGTGCTCATCCGCTTTGATGTTGGGCCTGTAGCCCTCGAACGGCAGGAATTCCACCATCTTTTTCCCTCGGAGTGCTGGATGACTCCGGGATATATGAGCGGTACGGAAGATGAGGGCCCCCATCCTTCGACGGGGGCACCGGTTTCAGAAATGTTCCTCGGGAGGATGTCAGCAGATCCTCGGAACCGGATCCCCTGCGGGAGCCTCGAGGATGCGCCTTCCGCCCACCTCGGTCCTCATGACGACCCTCTCGGGACCGTCGACGGCATGGCCGATGATGGCGGCGTTCCTTCCTTCCGGAGTGGATCTGATCGCCTTCAGGACCTCCTCCGCCATCTCGGGGACGACGCCGATGACGCACTTCCCCTCGTTGCCGATGCTCAGCGGATCGATGCCCAGGAGCTCGCAGGCGTTGACGACGCCGTCCCTCAGGGGGATGGAGGCGTAGTCGATATCCATGCCGATGTGGGATTTGCCGCACCACTCGTTGAGGGTGTTGGCGAGGCCTCCCCTGGTGGGGTCCTTCATGGCCACAATCCCTCCGGCCTTCAGTCCCTCGGCGATCATCCTGTTGAGGGGAGCGACATCGCTCTGGACCTCGCTCTCGAAGCCGTAGCCCTCGCGGAAGGACAGCAGGGCCACGCCGTGGTCCCCCATGTATCCGCTGACGATGATGGCATCCCCGGGCCTGACGTTGGAGTCGGTGCACCAGCGGTGATCGACCTTCCTGTACTCCGCGGCCTTGGCCATGTCGGAATCGAGGTACGGGGACCTCTTGCCGATGGCGGAGGTGGACATGATCATCTGGTCCACGGCGCCCGATTCGACGACCTTGGTGTCGCCGGTGGCTATGGGGACACCTGCTTCGGTCGCCGTCCTCCCCATGGAGTCCATGACCTTGTCGACGATGTCGATGTCCAGGCCCTCCTCGATGACCACAGAGCATGCCAGTGCGAGAGGGGTCGCTCCCATGACGGAGATGTCGTTGACGGTGCCCGCGACCGAGATCCTTCCGATGTCCCCTCCGGGGAAGAACAGGGGCTTCACGGTGTGCCCGTCTATGGTGAACACCACGTCGTCCACGACGGCCGAATCGTCCATTGAATCGAGTGGGACCTCGGCACCCATCTTCGGGAAATGCTTCGTGATATGGTCGCCGAGGAACTGCTGCATTAGCTCCCCGCCGGCCCCGTGGTTCATGATCACCTTGGCCATGGGGCGCGAATCCGTCAGGCGGGATATACATTTTATCCAGCGCCCTCGGAATCATTTCAACCCTCGAAGCTAAAGAACCCCCGACATACTAATATCGGCCTTGGATATGGAAGGTCGGGCCCTGTGGGGTAGCGGATAGCCCGTCAGACTTCGGAACTGACAATCCGGGTTCGATTCCCGGCAGGGCCGCCTTCTCGTTTCACTGGTATCTGCCGATGGCTTTGCAGTGTGCCAGCACGTGCCCGTCCATGGCGAAGTACAGGTCGTTCATCCTGAATCCGCTCGGGAGGTCCAGAACGGTGTCCAGGGCGAAAACCTTCAGGGTGTACCTGTGCACCCCGTTGGGAGGCGCGGGGCCACCGTACCCGGTGGCCTGTTCCCTCGTGAGGTCCCCCAGCTTGCTGAACCAGCTGTTGGATCCCTCGGTGAACGGGGGATTGTGGTGGGATGCGCCCTCCTCGACCTTCGCGGTCCTGAGGTCGGAGATCAGCCAGTGGATCCAGTTGAACCCGCTTGCGCTGATGGCATCGTAGTCGTCCATGACGACGGCGAAGCTCTCCGTTCCTTCAGGGGCATCGAATATCTCGAATCCCGGGGACAGGGCGGGCATGCCGTTGACGAAGCACGTCCCTTTGGCGCCGTATTCGTCGCCGAACCAGCCGTCCCTGATGGCGCTGCAGACGATCCTCATCAGTTGCCCTCGTAGATGATGAGGGAGTCGACGTCGTACTTGGACAGCTTCTCCCTTCCCTTCAGTCCGGCGAGCTCCATGACGAATCCGATCTTCACGATGTCCCCGCCTTCGCGCTCGACCATCTTCACGATGGCCTCGGTCGTGCCGCCGGTGGCGATGAGGTCGTCGATGATGACTACCTTCTGACCAGGCTTGATGGCATCCTTATGCATCTCGAGGGTGGCGGACCCGTACTCGAGGTCGTAGGTTTCGGAGATGGTCTCCCTAGGGAGCTTCCCCTTCTTCCTGACGAGGATGAATCCCTTATGCATCGCATAGGCGACGGGGGCGCCGAAGATGAAACCCCTGGATTCCGATCCGACGACGAGGTCGAAGTCGATGTCCTTCATCATATCGATGAGGCCGTCCACGGCCATGTGGAGTCCGTCGGCATCGCTGAGGATGGTGGTGACGTCTCTGAAGATTATGCCCTCCTTGGGGAAGTCCGGGATCTCCGCGACGTAGTCTCTGAGCTCTTTCATCGACCTGTGACTGTCTGCCCATGAAAAAAAGGTTGTGGGACGTCTCCGTACCCTCCGGAGAATTCGGACTCCTGGATGTCACGGTTCGAAGCGCATCATGATGTGGGGGATGCCGTCCTCCAGGAACATGTCGGACACCTGCCTGAACCCGGCCTTCTCATAGAGGGTGCGGGCGTAGACCTGGGCCTCGACGACGATCGTGGATGCGCCGAAGCGCTCCATGGCCACCTTCTTCCCTTCCTCCACGATGATGCTTCCGTAGCCGAGCCTGCGTTTCACGGATATGACGCGGCCGACGGAGGGTTCGTCGAACAGCACCCCCGCGGGAAGCACGCGTGCATAGGCGACGATTCCCTCGTCCTCCAGCCAGAGGTGGTATGCGGACCTGTCCGCCTCGCCTATGTCCTGATAGGGGCAGTTCTGCTCCACGATGAAGATTGATACGCGCAGCCTGTAGATCTCGTACAGCTCGTCTCTGCTCAGCTCGGTGAAGTGCTTCACGACCAGTTCCATGTCAGCTCCCGATCCCGGTGGTGCTCCTGATGATGCGGATGTATATCACCGATGACGGTAGGGGTGCTCCATCCCATCTCGGCCCGTCATGCTGTTATTTTGAAATTCCACGAATTATTTTAATAATTTCAAACTAATAATCATACATGCCATCCGAGGGACTCTTAATCCGTGAAAAGTATCTGGAAAGAATCAGACCCTACTACGAGATGGACATCGTCAAGGTCATAGTCGGGCCCAGGCGTGCGGGAAAATCCGTCATACTCAACGCTGTGAAGGATGAGATCGATGCAGATGACGAGCACAAGATCTCCATCAACTTCGAGGATATGGATTACGACAGCATCAAGGACGCCTCAGACCTCAACAATCACATCAAGGAAAGAATCGGGAAAGGGAGATACTACCTGTTCTTCGACGAGATACAGCATGTCAAGCATTTTGAGAAGGCAATCGCCTCATTCAAGTCGAAGTATGATTGCTCGATCTTCATAACAGGCAGCAACAGCGAATTGCTATCCGGGGATCTGTCCACATTGCTCGTGGGGAGGACTAAAGAGTTCCTCATACAGCCGTTCACTTACCGGGAGGCGCAGCAATATCTGGAGTTGTCCGGCAAGGTTCCGGATGACAGGGCCTTCTACGACTATCTCCGCATGGGTGGATATCCTCAGCGTTTCCAGCAGCCGTCCGAGAGTGCAGTGCGCGAGTATCTGCGGGATCTTTTCAATTCGATACTCAGAAAGGATCTTCTAAAAAGGAGCAACGAACGTACATCAGAGAAGCTCAGACGCGTGGCCTCGTTTGCATTGGCGAATAGCGGTTCCAGATTCTCAGCACAGAATGTGGTGGATTATCTCAACAAGGTCCACGATTCCGAGGATTACATCTCGGTGCAGACGGTATACAACTATTTGGAGAGGTTGGAGAAGGCTTTTCTGATCAAAGGTGTGCAAGCTAGGTGACATGCGAGTTGGTGGATTCCGAGTAATAGCTATTACAAACATTACAGACAGCTGTTATTATACGCACAACCCGTCCTTGTCATCATG
>LVVU01000133.1 GCA_006954465.1 Candidatus Methanoprimaticola hominis | reverse complement strand
AGACCCATGTCCGTGGACGAGGCGACCTCGGCATCGGAGAGCCAGAGGTGCAGGAACGAACGATACATGACAACGGTGATGTCCTCTGCGCGACTGATCGGCATGCCCTCGGAGCTGAACAGGAGGTATCCGTGCTGGAACCCCTCGTACACCTTCTTGCCATCGATGGACAGCACAAAGGCCCCCAAGGGGTCTATGCCCTGCTCCAGGATGTCGAACTCCGTGGGTATCGAGGATATATCCGAATCCAACGGAGAGGCATTGAGACGACCCAGGTCGTACTCCTTGCCGAGCTGCTCGAGGGTGACGTGGTACTTGGCGCCTCTTCCGCCCTCGTACTTGGGAATATATAGGCTGACATGGTTCCCGCGAACATTGATCTTGGGCCTGCCGCGAACGAAACCGGATTCGTCGATCTCCGAAGCGGGATGCTCCGCTGCCTCGACGCGACGGGGCTGCGCCCTCGCCTTGGATTCCGGCTTCTTCCCGAGGAAGAACTCATCGAAACTCATTTCGGAGATGTCCTTGCCTGCCATGTTATCGCTGGTGCATATCCGAGCACATAGTTAACAATGCTGGATTTCCGGTCCGGAAACGAGGGGAATCCGTCATTTTTAAGAACGATGCCAACGTAATACGGTTCCCGTTGATTCGAAATGAAGTTGATTTTCGTCAGCGGAGGAGTCATTTCTGGCCTTGGGAAAGGCATAACTGCATCATCGATCGGGCGCCTGCTGGAGTCCCGCGGGCTCAAGGTTTCCGCCATCAAGATCGATCCGTACCTGAACATCGACGCCGGCACCATGAACCCCTTCGAGCACGGAGAGGTCTACGTCCTGGACGACGGAGGCGAGGTGGACCTGGATCTCGGCAACTACGAGAGGTTCATGGACCTCCACCTCACCAGGGACCACAACATCACCACCGGCAAGGTCTACCGCTCGGTCATCGAGAACGAGAGGCACGGGGACTATCTCGGGAAGACCGTCCAGATCATCCCGCATATCACCAACGAGATCAAGCGCAGGATCACCTCTGTCGCAAGGGATTCCGGGGCCGATGTCGTGATCATCGAACTGGGAGGAACCGTCGGAGACATGGAGTCCCTGCCGTTCCTCGAGGCGGCCAGACAGCTCGGAAGGGAGCTGGGTCGCGAAGAGAACGTCATGTTCGTCCATACCACCCTCATCCCCATCATGGGATCTGTGGGCGAGGAGAAGACCAAGCCGACCCAGCACTCCGTCAAGGAGCTCATGTCCATCGGGATCCGTCCGGACATCATCATCGGAAGGTGCTCCGAGCCCATCAGCGCCGCCGCGAGGGCGAAGATCGCCATGTTCTGCGACGTACCCGAGCAGGCCGTCATATCCACACCCGATGCCAGGACCATCTACGAGGTCCCCATGAACCTCGAGAAGCAGGGGGTTGCCGACTATATCATCGACAAGATGAGGCTGGGGCCGCTCACCTCCAAAAGGGACATGGAGGGCTGGGAGAGGTTCGTCAGCAGGATCGTGAATCCCAAGAGGGAGGTCACCATCGCCCTCGTCGGGAAGTACACATCCCTCGCCGACTCCTACCTGTCGCACCTGGAGGCGTTCACCCATGCCGGAGCCGCATCCGAATGCAAGGTGAGGATCAAATTCGTCGATAGCGACGAACTCGTAAAGAACGACCCCGCATCGATCCTCGGCGATGTCCACGGAGTCATCGTCCCCGGAGGATTCGGCATCAGAGGGGTCGAAGGGAAGATCAACGCCGCCAGATACGCGAGGGAGAACAACATCCCGTTCCTCGGAGTGTGCCTGGGATTCCAGATCGCCACCATCGAGTTCTGCAGACACGTCCTCGGACTCGAGATGGCATCCAGCACGGAGTTCAATCCCGATACGCCGGACCCGGTCATCTGCATCATGGACGAGCAGAAGGGCATCGTGAACATGGGGGCGACCATGCGTCTGGGCGCTCAGGACGTCCATGTCCTCGAGGGATCAAAGGCCTGCGAGCTGTACGGCGGCAGGACCCTCATCTCCGAGAGGCACAGGCACAGATACGAAGTGAATCCGGACTACATCTCGAGGATCGAGGAGGCCGGATGGAAGTTCACAGGCAGGTCCGAATGCGGAACCAGGATGGAGATCGGAGAACTGGAGAACCACCCGTACTTCGTTGCATCCCAGTTCCATCCGGAATTCAAATCCAAACCCTGGAGTCCGTCGCCCCTGCATCAGGGCCTCGTCAACGCAGCGATAAGATACATGGAATCCAGGTGATTCCGAAAGCGGGGAGCGTACCCCGCATTTTCCATCCACAGGCTCCCGGGGATCCGGGGGCCGTGGAGATAACATGTTTCGATGCCGGGCAGAGCCCGGGCATCAGGGTTTGTGCAGGATGTCCTCGATCTCGAACAGGTACTTGGCAACCTCGAGGCCCTTCGACGTGATGTAGAGCCTCGTGGACCTTCCATTCTGGACCTGATGGATCAGCCCGGCCTTCTCGAGAACGTTGAGCTTGTCAGGCATACGCGAATTCCTGACGACTTCTTGGTACAAATCGGTCTTGGTACAGCCACTGTGATCAGTGAGGTACATCAGAATCGACAGCGAGTGCGTGTTTCCGAAGATTTCGATCTTTTTGTGCTCCATGATTACCACATGCTTTATTGTCTTTTAATCTTAATTCATTATTCACCAACAGAAGTTAAGTTCTTGACATCGCCATAAGACTCATTAGCGCACAAGAACACCATCTGTTGATGGTATCTTCCGAGTTCGAGAGATTCCTGCAGGATAAACATCAATACAACATCATGAAGTTGATGTTCGAAAACGATGAAGTCAAGCAGAACGACTTCTACGGAAACCCCTGTAGGAACCATGATATCATCAGGAAGAAGCTCGACTTCCTCGAAGAGAACAATCTCGCGACTCATGAGATCCACGAGTGCAAGGAATCCAAAAGGACCGCCTGCCATTGGAGATTGACGGACAAGGGAAGGAGGGTGTTCGTGGCGATCAGAGTCCTGGAAGAGACGTTCAACGAGGAAGAGGACATCGACGATACGACACCCAGACTCGGATGATCCGACCCCGGCTGCTGCCGATCCGTATCCCGCATTGCTTCTGACTTCCGAAGACAAGATTGAGCCACCTGTACTGGAAGCTCCTACGAATCCCTGTTATAAGGATGATTGTGTGCTCCGAAGCGAACCCTTTATAACAGGCCCTCCATAGCCTCGTCCATAGGTGAATCGAATGAGCGATGAAGACGACTATATGGCACTGCTCAACAGGGCGAAGATCGCCTGTCCCGAGACCATCGAGAACCACGAGAGGTTCGAACTCCCCGAACTGGATATCCTCCAGGAAGGGAAGATCACGATCTTCAAGAACTTCATCGATGTCACCGACAAGCTCAGGCGCGACCCCCAGCACCTCCTCCAGTTCCTCCTGAAGGAGCTCGGAACCCCTGGCAACATCGAGGGAAGGCGCGCTGTTTTCAAAGCGAAGATCAGCACCCAGCAGATCGATGACAAGATCCAGATGTACACCGAGACCTATGTCATCTGCTCCGAGTGCGGCCTGCCCGACACCAAGATGGTGAAGGAGGACAGGACCCTTATGCTCGAATGCGAGGCATGCGGAGCACGCAGGCCCATCACCGTCAGGAAGGGAGTCCGCGTCGACACCAGCAACACCCTCCGCGAAGGCGACATCATCGAGGTGCGCATCACCGATGTCGGCAAGAAGGGCGATGGAACCTCCAAGTTCTACGACTATCTGATCATCGTTCCCGGAACCGTGAAAGGCGCCAGCGTCCACGCGAAGATCACCAAGATTTCGGCCAAGACCGCCTTCGCGGTTCCCACGACAGAGCCTTGCACCCGCTGATGAGATTCTTCGTCGAGTCCTACGGCTGCACCATGAATCGCGGCGAAGGCCGCGAACTGGCCGGGGACCTCTCATCGCTCGGGTTCGAGCCGGCCGCGTCCGCAGAAGAGGCGGACGTGGTCGTGCTCAACACATGCACCGTTGTGGAGACCACCGAGAAGCACATGCTCTCCCGCATCTCCGAGCTCCGCGCCCAGGGGAAAGAGGTCGTCGTCACAGGATGCATGGCCAAGGCGCAACCCGGAAGAGTGGAGATACGTCTCCCGGACGCGCCGATCATTCCTCCAGAGGAATACCACACATTCAAGCAGAGGATGCAGGACAGATACGGCATCCAGGGGTGCGCCACATCGGTGGACTTCGGATCGGAGGCGATCCTGCCTATCGCCCAGGGATGCCTGGGGAACTGCTCCTATTGCATCACCAAAATCGCCAGAGGGGATTTGCACAGCTATCCGGCGGAGGAGCTCCTCAGGAAATACGATTCGTTCCTGA
>LVVU01000132.1 GCA_006954465.1 Candidatus Methanoprimaticola hominis | reverse complement strand
ATCGACATCCGCAAGGACACCGAGGTCAGGCTCGCCATCGCAGGCGGGGAGCCCTGGTCGGACAGCATGAGGAAGAAGCTCCAGGACAGGACCGGCGTCAGGGTCCACAACTGCTACGGCGCCAGCGAGATGTCCGGACCGATGTTTCTCGAATGCTGCGAGCAGACCGGTATGCACATCTGGGCCGACCTCGCCTACATCGAGATCCTCGACAAGGACGGCAACCCCTGCGCCGAAGGCGAGAAGGGGGAGATCGTCGTCACCATGCTCCAGAAGGAGGCCTTCCCGCTCATCCGCTACAAGATGAACGACATCTCGTCGCTAACCTGGGAGAAGTGCGCCTGCGGAAGGACGCATCCGAAGCTCTCCAGGATCTCAGGAAGGACCGACGACATGCTCGTCGTGCGCGGAGTGAACGTATTCCCCTCCCAGATCGAGAGCGTCATCGGAGAGCTGGACTTCCTGTCTCCGTTCTATCACATCACCCTCGAAAACAGGAACTACATGGACTCGATGGTCGTGGAGGTCGAGCTGAACGAGGAGTCTCTCACCGAGGATATGAACAAGCTGAACGAGATGACCAGGACGCTCTCGGCCAAGCTGAAGAACATCCTCAACATCAAGGCCGACGTCAAGCTGGTCCTCCCCGGGAGCCTTCAGAGGTTTGAGGGCAAGGCCAAGCACGTTACCGACAACAGGTCCTACGAGTGATCCTCTTCGGATTCCTCGAAAACGGGTACGGGCTCTTCGACTGCCCGTACCCTTGTCTCTTCATGAGGCCCCAGGATCGCCATCTCCTTCGACGTGGCGTACCAATCCGACGTTATGTCATCCTTGCCGGAGCAAGGGAAGGACGCGCCCTCATAGACGTGACCGGGATCGCCGAGATCGCCGTACACCTCCCGCTCCATCAGGCAGAGGCTTCTCGCAATGGTCCTCCCCTTCGGGGTCAGTTCGATCTGGATCCTGCGACCATCCTTGGTGGCAGTTATGAATCCGAGATCCTGGAGCCTGTCTATCTTCATCCCCATGCGGGGATTGGTGGAAACGCTATGGGCCAACGTGGTCTTCGGCATCTTCCCCCGCATGTAGAGGCACGCCAGCAGACTGGTGGCATGACGGTCTTCGATCACGTCGCTAATCCTGAGGATTGTCATACGTATGATAAGACATCCATGGATATTAAGAACATGGTGTACAGTTATTAGAATGATAACTGATAAATTCTCCGCGCTATTAATCAGTGACCCGTGGATACATGTTTGCTACAACAGAAAAACACGGGTCGGAGGGTCCATACCATAACCAGGTTAAACCGTTTTTGACCCCCGTCCTCGTGTTTTCGGTAGCTGGAGGAAGAAAACATGAGAATTGCATTGGGTTTGGACCTTGCGGACAAGAAATGCGCCGCTTATGCGGTCCCTGTCGGCAAGGCGAAAAAAGCGCAGAGAGAGTTCCTGGACGGGTTCAACAAGGATTTCAGACGCGTTCCTACAACGAAGGAGGATCTCCAGAGGATGGTGGACGTCCTCAAGGACGAGAGCGATGGGATCCACGTCCTGATTGAGAACTCCACCATCACCCACAAGGTGTACTGGTTGCTCGTCGGGATGGGTTGCGAGGTACTGGTCGCCCAATCCGCGGATCTTCTCCGGATAACGGAATCCGTGACCAAGAACGATGACAATGACGCCATGGAGCTTGCGGCATACATGCGCCGCAGGCTCAATGGCGAGGACGAATTCAGAACCGTGGTGATGACCCCTCCGGAGATCATGGCCAAGAAGATGTTCATCCGGGCGATCTACGTTGATAAGACGTATCTGTCCGAGTGCAAGAAGCGTCTCCGCTTCCGTCTGAAGGTCATGGGAGCCGATCTGAGAAGGGAGTACAAGGACATCTCCTGCGAGAGATCTCTTACGCAATTGAGAGAGACGGGGGATCCGTACCTGTGCTACGAGGTCGCCGTCATCAGAGCGACCAAGTCTCGCATCCAGGATGGGGAGAGGTACATCTCGACGCTGTTCAAGGACGACCCCTATTTCGATCTCCTTATGACCATCCCCGGTTTCGGATTGGAGATCTCCGCATACATCTCCACGATCATCATCGATATCGACAGATTCGATGACAAGAAGCAGCTGGAGGCGTATTCCGGATTGGTTCCGAGACAGCGCTCCTCGGCGGACAGCGATCCCAATTGCAGAACGACTCATCATGGAGACGAGTGGGCCAGGGAATTCCTCGGATATGCGGTGAAGGCCCATGTGATGTGGGCGAAGGATTCCGTGGTCACGATCATGTACAATCGCCTCAGGGCTCGCGGAATGCCGTACAAGAAGGTCATAACCGCCTGTTCGAGGAAGATGGTCGATGTCGTATGGTCCGTTCTGAAGAACGGACGCTCCTTCACTTCGGATCAGAATGTCCTGCGGCAGGCCCGCGGGGCTGCCGCGGAGATTGAGAGGATGGATTCGGAGCTTTCGGAACAGGAGCTCGACGCGAAATACGCGGAGGCCGCTTGAAACTACGATCGCATGCACCGTTTCCGGAAAGCATCGTGCATCTGGAGATTGCTGGAACCCAAATATCCGACCCATGGTCTGGACGAGAAAAATGTCGCATACCGGGTACACGTCAACTGGAACAGAAAATAGCCCTTCGATGTGGCCGGGAATAAAATCGTGAGCTTTCTGGGAATGCCAACGGTGTCTTCAGTAACGGATCGGAATCGATTGTCGCCAGTACGATACCGATGCCTAGAAAGCGCGTACTGCGTACGCGTTGACGACTGGGACAGAGCACGGTTAGCGAACGCTATGAAGAAATTCATAAAGGTGAGCCGCTTTTAGACCTCGCGGTCACCGATTAATAGGGAATAGTAGGGGTGGATGCGGCCCCGGAAGAGGCCGCATCGGTTTCATTCGGACGTCTGAGCGGGCTCGTGGGAGCACTCGCAGTCGTCGTCGAAGGTGTTGTTGCCGGACATCATGTCCTCGTAGAGAAGGAAGAGTTCGCTGACCGAGAGGCTGCGGTGCATCTGGCAGGATGCCTTCCTGACGAGCGCCAGGAGATTCTCGGCATCCGTATTGCTTATATCGATGCCCATGCCGCTGATGGCGGCCACGATGGTGTTCCTGACGGAGTGCTTCCCGATGACCAGGGACCTCTCCATCCCGACCTCGGTCGGGTCGTAGGGCTCGGTGACCAGCGGGTTGTTGGCGAATCCGGCCTCCTGTGCGAAGCACTTGGGACCGATGATCGGCTTGCTGGGCCAGATGGCTACTCCGGACGCGGTGGAAACGGCCTCGGCGATGTGGTGGAGCTTGGTCGTGTCTACACCGGTGTCGATGTTGAGCATGTGCTTGGAGACCATGGCGACCTCCTCGAGAGGGGCGCAGCCCGCCCTCTGCCCGATACCCATGGCGGTGACCCTGGCGAAGCGGGCTCCCGCCTTGATGGCGGCGAAGGTGTTGGCCGTGGCCATACCGAAGTCGTTGCGTGCGATGATCTCCACATCGATGCCGGCGATCTGCCTGAGCATCCTGATGCGCTCCTCGCAGGTGAACGGGTCGGCGACACCGGTGGAATCGGCGTATCCAAAGCGGCTCGCTCCTGCGGCCTTCGCGGCCTTGGCGAAATCGATGAGGAATCCCAGATCCGCCCTGGATGCGTCCTCGGCGACGCAGGCGATGTACAGGCCGTGCTCGTTCGCATACACTGCGGATTCGTAGACCTTCTCCAGGATCCAGTCGGGATCCTTCTGGATGATGTTGGTTATCTGGAGGTCTGAAGTAGGGATAGATATCGAAACGGAATCGACATCGCATTCGAGACTGGCGTTAATATCCGCGAGGTCAGGTCTGACATTCGCCATGACGGAGGCTCCGAGCCCCATGCGGGCGATATGCCTGACCGAGGTCTTCTCCTCGGCTCCGATCATGGGCGTTCCGACCTCGATCTGCGGAACCCCTGCCTCGTCCAGAAGCTGGGCGATCCTGTATTTTTCGATGTTAGAGAAGACGGCGCCAGCAGCCTGCTCTCCAGCGGAAAGAGTGGAGTCGCAGATGCAGAGCTGTCCGTTCAGACGTTCAACTACCTCGGCCTTGGTTTTCATATGCATCCCATCTGTCGGCCGTCGCGCAACGGACGGTCCCGATCATGATGGGGTATGGACCGTCGGTATATAACCACGCGCGAAACCTCGCGCGCACCCGTCGATTCCCGCCCCCTTGGTCATGGAGTGGCCCAGGCATCGTATTCAGGCGAGCTTGTATCTCAGGATGGCTCCCATCCCGCCCAGAGCGGCGAGGGATTTACCGCCGTCGTGCTGTCCCGATACGACGATGACCTTCCCCTTCTGACTCTCCACGGCGCGGACCACATCGTCCAGATCCTGGTCCCTGACCTTGGAATCCAACA
>LVVU01000131.1 GCA_006954465.1 Candidatus Methanoprimaticola hominis | reverse complement strand
CGGAGCGGACCAGCGTGAGCTCTCGCGATCATAGTGAAACACCAAAATAGAATGATGGCATTAACACCGTTGAATCTCGATAATTGAAAGAAAACCTTGATGAATTGTCAGAAGACAAACGAATGTGTTGAATCCTCGACGGGTTATCTGAAGGCGGTCCATGTAGCCGGCGATTCATATGTCATCTCGATCCCCAACGGCGAGGTCCGCAGGATCGTTTCGAAGATGCTGTCGGACGATGTCGGCGCGGAATCCAAGGGATTCCGTGAATTCTCCAATGCGGTTCTGAAGGGAGATGTCGACTCCATGGAGAAGCTTCTGGGGGAGATCCTCTGTCAGGGCAGTTATTTGAACTTGAAGGATGAGAGCTGCTACGAACTGGTCGTGATGACCGTGTTGTACAGCATCGCTTCCGATTACAGGATTAGGACGGAGTCGGAGAGGGGCAACGGCAGGGTGGATATCATCTTGGAACCCAAGCATCCGGGCATCGTCCCGATAATCATCGAACTCAAGAAATCCGCCGAGGAGAAGGATCTGGAGGCGGACGCCCGTGCCGGTCTGAAGCAGATCCACGAGAAGAGATACTACTTCGGCATGAAGGGGACGATCCTGCTGTACGGCATCTCGTTCCTAGGAAAGATCCCGTTCATAGTTCACGAGCGGTTCGAGATCAGACCTTGAAGTCGAATGCACCTCTCATCAAATCAGAGGTCCCCGCCGCAATCCGGGCACATCCATATGCCCTTGTAGCAGACCAGCATGCCGCCGCATCTGGGGCATGTGCGCGAACGGGCCTTGGTCTCCGGTTCGAGCACGTGCTTCGTTGCCAGGTCGTCGTTGGCCCATTTCAGAAGGGCGGACAGCTCGTGGTACCTGTCATCCTTGTCGGGACCGTAGTACTGGAGGTTGTCGGCCTCGTTGTAAAGGCGGGTGCGCATCCTGCGTAGGGCGCGGACCACGTTGTTGTATGTCGAGAACTTGACGTCCTTCCGAGGCAGGATGTTCTCCCTGTAGCGGACATCGAGATATTCGACGGAGGTATCGAGGAACTTCTCGAACTCAGCCTCGTTGGGGTAGACCGGCATGCTGAGGATGAGGTCCCTGGTGGCCTCCAGCTCCGGGTTCCTGGCGATGACCCGTTCGATCACGATGCGTATCTCGTCCCTCATGCTCCCTCCGACCTGTCCGTAGATGCGTCTCAGGTGGGGGACATCCTCGGAACGGGCTATGCCCGCCATGCGCCTGGCGGCTCTGAAGAACTCAGGGCCGTGCTCGTGGTCGAGGATGTCGAAGAGCCTCGGTATCGCCTCGTCATCCTCATCGAGGGCGGTGAGGTATCCGAGGCAGGCCATGCCGACCTTGTCCCCGGAGGAGCGGCCGAGGCTCTCGATCTCCTTCCTGACCCTGCGCTCGCGCACATCCGTGAGTACGAGGATCAGCTCCGCGCTTACGCGGGGATCCTCGAATCCCAGATACGGCCTGAGGACGTCGAGCTTGGCCGGGTCGTAGTTGTTGGTGAGCCATCTGTCCTCCGAGATGGCGCCGGGGTATCCGTCCAGAATCCTGTCCACATCTCTGAGGAACCTGTCGAGGTATTCGAAGTTGGAGACGGTCATCGGACGGGGCCCCGCTGACGGGTTCAGAGATCCCTGGAATCCAGGGCCTTCTTGAGGATGGCGGCCTCCTCGTTGGAGAGGGTGACGCCCTTGCCCATCTTCTCGTGGTCGGGGGACCACTCCCTGATATCGTACTTGGGGTCCCTGTCGTTCCAGCTGATCAGGTTGAGTTCCTTGGTCCATCCTTTGGACGACTCGGAGAGGACCGCAATCTTCTCCACAATTTCGTAGACGATCTCGGGCATTGCTTATCGGGCGCGAGATGTTCCCTTTATTTTATAAGGGAATCGGAGAACCTGCGCCCTCGCCATCGGTTCCATCGCAACCCTTATATCGGTCCGACGCGGAATACAAAGACCACGGTTTGATGTAATTGGCTCGAAATACAGCATCGTCGGAGAGTGTTGACTGCAGATGATCGACACCCTGACAATTATCTACATTCTGCTGATCGCACTGCTGGTTGTCTGTTCTGCGTTCTTCTCGATGTCCGAGACCGCGTTCACCAGCGCCAGTCAGGTCCGTCTCAAGAAACTGGCAAGGGATGGGGACAAGAGGGCCGAGAGGGCCGTCGCCATCCTGGAGGATTACGACAAGTTCCTCACGACCATCCTGATCGGTAACAACCTGGTCAACATCGCGGCCACCACCATCGCGACCCTCACGTTCGCCATCCTCCTCGGAGAGGCCACGGGATCGGTCGTGTCCACGGTGGTCATGACCCTGCTCATCCTGACCTTCGGGGAGATCACCCCCAAGACGCTGGCCAAGAGGAGTCCCGAGAAGTACGTCCTCCGCATCGTCGGCATCGTCCGTGCGCTGGAGGCATTGTTCTCCCCTCTGTCTTGGCTCTTCGGGAAGCTCACCCACTACATCGGCGAGAAGGCCGGAGGGGAGGTCAACAACACGATGACGGAGGACGAGCTCGAGGTCATGATCGACGAGATCGAGGGCGACGGGGTCATCGAGAAGACCGAAGGCGAGCTGATCAAGTCCGCCATGAGGTTCGACGACACCCCCGTCTCCGAGGTCTACGTCCCGAGGATGGACGTCGTCGCCATCGATGTCGGTTCCACGGTGGAGGACCTCGGGCAGCTCATCACGGAGACCGGATTCTCGAGGATCCCCGTATACGAGGGGAGCATCGACAACATCGTCGGGGTCGCCTACGCCAAGGAGTTCTTCTCCCGCAGGTTCAACGGCGAGACGTTCACGCTCAAGGAGATCACCAAGACGATCAAGTACGTCCCGGAGACCATGAGCATCGCCACGATCTTCAACGACTTCCAGAAGACGAAGATCCATATCGCCGTCGTCCTCGACTCCTATGGAGGAACGATGGGTATCGTCACGCTGGAGGACATCCTGGAGAACCTGGTCGGGGAGATCTGGGACGAGAGCGATGATATCGAGCAGGAGATCGAGACCCAGGCCGACGGCACATGGCTCGTCAAGGGCAAGGCCAACATCTACGATATCATGGAGAAGATCGGACAGGAGTTCGATCCCGGGGATTACGAGGACTACTCCGTCATGGGATACGTCTTCTACAGATTGAACAGGGCCCCTGTCAGAGGGGACAAGATCAGGTGCGGCGGAGTGGACATCACGGTGAAGACCGTGAAGGGCCGCAGGGCCGTGGAGTGCGTCTTCGTGGACAACGGGACTGCTCATCACTCCGGGGAATCCTCGGAGTGATCCATCCCCGTCAGGAACTCCTTCAGGTTCCTGACGGCAACATCCTTCCTGGCAGGGTGCGACTGCACCTTGCCGGTTATCGCCATGACGTCGCCGTGATGGGCGGGTTCGTAGATCCCCTGCACGGCCTTCTGCTTGTCCAGCCTGATGTAGAACACGCAGTCGTCGTCGATGCGGTTCTCGATATCGTCGATGATCCATTGCCTCACGGGTTCACCGAGGTTGATGAACAGGTTCCTGTACTGCCTCTGATGGGTCAGACGGGCCTCCAGGATCGTCATGACGTTGCCGTGCTCCCCTACGGATTCGTCCTCGGAGTACTCGTCGGCGTCGCCGAGGAGGGTCTCCATGGCCTCCTCCAGCAGCTCCTTCCTCTCGGTCGCGTAGCAGAAAGTCTGGACTCTCATCCAGTGGAATGTGGTGTTAGGCATGTTGTTCCTCCTTCGATTCTACAGGGATGCGTGCGAAGAGCGTTTCGTGGTCTCCGGATGAGATCGTGACGACCCTCATCCCCTTGACCTTCAGCGCGACTCCGTACTCCTCGCCCACGCGGGCGAAGTTCTGATGCTTGACGCCCTTGAGGCTCCAGTTGGAGTAGCTGCGGATCTCGCCCAGCTCCCCGCACCTCTTTTCGAGGATCATGTCGCGGGTGAGCTCGTAGGTCTTGAACAGGTATATGATCACGACCCTGTCCGATGAGACCTCTACGCCGAGGGATGCCCAAAACGCCGCTGCTATCACGATGAGGAACAGAACGGCGGTGGTGCCCAGCATCCATGCGGGCAGATCCGAGTCGGTGACGGCCATGCACACGAGGGTCGCCAGCAGTATCGCCGAGAGCACGTAGGTCAGCTTCCTCGGGAGGAGCGGGCCTCTCTCCACGTATGCAGATTCGTCCATGAATCCGCCAACAGAGTGAAGATAGATAAAGGGCAGCGCTCGGAACACATCCAGATGGCCGATCCGAAATCGGAATCGCAGTAAGGTTTATATGTGAGATAATTATGCTGAGGTTTGCGCGGTCCCCTAGCTTAGCCTGGTTGGAGCGCCCGGCTGATAACCGGGAGGTCTTGAGTTCGAATCTCAAGGGGACCACTCACTTTTCCATTCCATCTCTTCAGCGTGAGCGATTCTTTGTTCGATCGTCACGAGGACCTGTCAACGGTTTTCAAGGGGAGTTCTTCGGAGAAATGATGGAAGGTGCGGGCTTCCGCCCGCGTTTTCAAGCCGTTTCCGGCTCGTACATGTACTTGCGGCACAGGGGGATGAGGATCCCTCCGAGCCCGTTGCCGATGATCACCAGCACGATGAAGACCAGCGCGTCGAACGAGAACACCCCTGCGGAGCAGAAGTAGAACATGTCCGCGATGGAGTGCTCGAATCCCGCGAGGATGAACACGGGGACGCAGAAGAAGATCGCGAGGAAGCTCTTGCGCTGCTTGTAGAAGTCCACCGCGATGAACATCAGGATCCCGCACATG
>LVVU01000130.1 GCA_006954465.1 Candidatus Methanoprimaticola hominis | reverse complement strand
TCGATGATCTCAACAAGGAACCTGTAGTGTACAGATGGACCTACAAGATGGACGAGATAGAGGTTTGATGATTAAGTTAATTCAGAAACGCTGTACTAGTTACCAATCACATAGTTGGAATATAAATCCATCTATAGTGGTCACCTCGCGTTTCATATTTTTCGATATACCGAAATTTATGAAAACCAACCAACGAACATCCATCCAATTCCACCTAATTTTATGAAAATCGTATTATTTCTTCGATTTCAGAATTTATTTAAATACTTTTGATGACAATGTTTCTGATTTCGTATCAAAATCACTTGAAATCGCTATAAATAATTATTATTAAAACTACATATTTTAATTACTATTATGTTAAAATCAATTATGTTTAACACAATTTTCTATCAGTTTTGGACTACCTACTACATCATTTTTCAGGCACTAATCACCAAAAAATGGAAGTTTGAAGCGTCCAATGCGACATTCGAAATACACGTAATCCGTCGTTTCCGAACTCAAATGCCCGGAAAAACCGCCTTCGTAGACCTGATCCTCCCCCTATTCCCCGAGGAAGGAAAGCCTTACAATGAAACGGCGTTAACCGAGACCGTGCGATGCACAGAATGAATCGCTAGACACTCTGTCGACAATCAGGATGGCATGAGAACTGTGCATGCGTACACACGGAGATTCATACGGATCGAATCTCTCTGATAGCCTCGAATGGAACCCGTCCGGTAACTGTTCAGTACCCTCGATGGATTTCAACATCGAAGAAGGCGACCGAGGTCAGATGATGGTGTCGACCTTGCCTTCGTATGCTAGGCGGAGAGCGTCGAAGACGCCTATGCAGTTCTTCCTTGCGGTGCTCAGATAGGACGACACATCGAGGAACTCCTGGGCTTTTTCGAGGCTTCTGAAGCATCCGGAGACCTTCGCTTTGAGCTTGACGTAACGAACGTCGCGTTCCGCCTGGTTGTTGTCGAACGGTGCGGATAACTCACGGATGAACAGGCATACGCAATCCTTCAGTTTGATGAGACGTTCGATCAGGGATCTTTCCCTGCCCTTCTTCTTCCTTCCACGTCTTTTCGGAAGAGTGTCCTGCGGTTCAGGACACTCCTGGTCTGCGATCCTCATGATCTCATCATAGCGTTCGCTGCAGTATTCCAATTGGGCATCATCCAGAGCATGTCTCCCGCACTCTCTCGTAGCATCCGCAAGCGATTTCATGAACAGCAGATGCTCCTTGAACAACGTGGACCACCGGTGATCCGGTTCGCATTCCTCGTTCCCGGTCAGTTCCCGTAGAAGATGTGCGCAGCACAATGCATGCGTTCCTTCATAACCGAAATACGGCCCCCAGCAATCGTGGACCGCTATCCCCTCTGGATTCGGGATCGCGCCATGGGCGTCGATCCCTTCCCTTCCGCGTTTCCTATGGATGGTCTGGATCGTGAGTTCCGGCGTGGATGTGCTGTGGACCCAACATAGGTAGCCGTCCAGTCTGACACCGGTCTCATCATGATTGGTGACTCCCGCTTCCTTCAGCATCTTGCGTATCTTATCCAGGGCGGGGCGGACCTTCTTGGCGCACCTGCTGTTATGAGCCTCGATGGTGGCCGGCGATATGTTGGTTCCAGTCAACGCGCTCAGGATCTCGCTGTTGCGTTTGTCGCTGATGTATCCGAAGGAATCCAGTACGTTAACGATGATGGAGAATGTATCTCCATACTGGACGAAGGCTGTGACATTATCCGGGAATGCACCCCTGATGGCTTCTCCCGGGCAGTTAGGGCATTCGGCCAGGTATGAACGGTGCTCGGTCACTTTGACTTTGATCTCCAGATCGATGACGTTCCTGCGTTCCTTGCACACGAATACCGCTCTGTCCTTGCACTTCTCGAAGTTCGGACAGGTGGAACACCTGTCCGGATAATGGTCGATGAACTCATCGGGTTCATGGGGCACGACGATGCCGTGCCCCTTGTGACCGGGCTGTCCTCCCTTCTTGCGTCCGGTTCTGACTCTCAGGCTTTTGGGAGAGGGCTTCCAGTATCCGTCGCTGGAAGGCGGTTTCGAGCTGTTCTTGGAGTTCATATCGACTTTGCGCAGCAACTCCTTGCGTTCTTCGAGGATGCCGTTCGGTTGGAGACCTTTCATCTCCAGAACCTCTCTGAAGATCTTGTTCTCCTCTTCGATGCGACGATTCTCCTCTTCCAGCCGCTTCTTCTCTTCTTCGAGCTGCCGAATCCGTTCGAGCAGGTCATTTCTCGAGTCCTTCTCGTCGGAAGGAGATCTCTCCTCCTTTCTGTCGATAGACTCCCGTCTTTTCCTGCCCATGACGTCATCCTGCCTCCGCTGATGCGCGGTTAGTCGCGCATATGCTTAGGAGGTATATAGCACTTCGTGAAGAAGAGTGAGAAAATGTCGAAGAATCCGGTGAAAGGAGACGTATACCTATCACGAATGGATCAGTATACGATTCTGGAGGAAACGAGAAGGAGAGAAATGATGAAGAGAGTTTAGGCCTCAGCAGAGGAGGGGTACTGAACAGTTACCCCGTCCGTTTCTATCGGATCCGATACGGTCTCTACCTCATGACGCAGCATTACCTCGTGGAATGCATCCCTCCGTCGGCAATGAAGTCAGAGGCCGGGTTCGAACACGGATGCACGATGTTCATCATATGGACCGTTCTCGACGACACTCCACTCACAGAGTCCGAAGATCTGTGAAGATTCCGACAGAGCGTTCTCGGCAGGCATTTCGTTCAGAACAGCGACAACGGCATCAAAATCCAGACATTCTGTCTCCAAAAGCAATGTTTTTTATAGAAGTTCATGCATATAGAGAAGTAGTCAACTGGAGGTTGACAACCAAGAGATAACATGGACGAACTCGACATCCTGCTCTCTCTCTCGTGGAGAATCCGACGAGACGTCGGATCCTGGAACGCATCGTCAGGGAGCCCAGCTACCCGCTCCAGCTCTCGAAGGAGCTCGGAGTGAGCACCCAGGCGGTCATGAAGAATCTGACCCTGATGGAGCACCACGGGATGGTCGAACGGACAGAGGTCCGGAGCGACATGGGACCCAACAGGTTCCTGTACGCCCCGCGGAGAGAGTTCACCCTGGTCGTCGACATGAGGCAGCACGCGTTCACCACGAAGGTCACCGTCCCGGAAGGGGAGGCGGACGCCGCGAAAGCGGGTGCGGCACGGTTGAAGGAGATCGACGAGAGGATCGACGAGATCGACAACGAGAGATCCGCCCTCCTCCGCGAGCGCGAGATGATCATCGGATCGATGACGGGCGCAACGGAAGAGGGGAACGACGAGGCGGACGGTGATTCCGCCGAAGAAATGACAATCAACGGAGGTGTGAAACATGGCATCTGACAAAGCGATAAAGGTCGCCGAGCTGAAAGCGGGCGAGACCGGCAGGGGGATCGTGAGACTCGACCCCGCCCTGATGGATGTGCTCTCGATCAGAGTCGGCGACATCGTCCAGATAGACGGCAGCAAGAAGACCGTCGCGAAGGTCCTCAGGGGAGCCCCCGAGGACGCCAATCTCGGTATAATCAGGATGGACGGCTCCACGCGTCGCAACGCGGGAGTCTCCCTCGACGAGAGGGTGGCGGTGAAGAAGGTCACCGCCAAGAACGCGGAGAAGATCACCTTCTCCCCCACTGAGCAGCTCAGGCTCCAGGGAGGAGAAGAGTACCTCAAGCAGGTCCTGGACGGAAGGGCGATCGCCAAAGGCGACACCATCACCCTCAACGTCATGGGCAACAAGATCGACCTGGTCGTCACATCGTTCTCGCCTTCCGGCGAAGCGGTGATGATCTGCGACACCACCGAGGTCAAGGTATCCGACAAGCCCGCCGCCAACAAGGGCGACGTGCCCAAGGTGTCCTACGATGATATCGGAGGTCTCGGAGACGCGGTGAAGAAGATCCGTGAGATGGTCGAGCTTCCTCTCAGGCACCCGGAGCTCTTCAAGAGGCTGGGAGTCGAAGCTCCGAAAGGAGTGCTGCTCCACGGACCCCCTGGAACCGGAAAGACCATGCTGGCCA
Organism: Candidatus Methanoprimaticola hominis; assembly: GCA_006954465.1. Taxonomy (GTDB): domain Archaea; phylum Thermoplasmatota; class Thermoplasmata; order Methanomassiliicoccales; family Methanomethylophilaceae; genus Methanoprimaticola; species Methanoprimaticola hominis. The sequence continues at coordinate 459 of LVVU01000130.1, read as the reverse complement.
AGGCCGTGGCCGGGGAGACGAGCAGCAACTTCATCTCCATCGGCGGACCCGAGATCGTCAGCAAGTTCTACGGTGAATCCGAGGGCAAGCTGAGGGAGATCTTCAAGGAGGCGGAGGAGAACGCCCCGAGCATCATCTTCATCGATGAGATCGACTCGATCGCACCCAAGCGCGAGGAGGTCACCGGCGAGGAGGAGCGCAGGATCGTCGCTCAGCTGCTGTCCCTGATGGACGGGCTGAACTCCAGAGGCAAAGTGGTCGTGATCGGTGCCACGAACAGGCCCAACTCGATCGACGAGGCCCTCAGGAGACCGGGAAGGTTCGACAGGGAGATCGAGATCGGCATCCCCGACAGGGACGGAAGGCACGAGATCCTCATGATCCACACCCGCGGCATGCCGCTGGCGGACGACGTGGACCTGGACTGGCTGGCCGACAAGACCCACGGGTACTCCGGAG
>LVVU01000129.1:2270-6842 GCA_006954465.1 Candidatus Methanoprimaticola hominis | reverse complement strand
CGGTCCTCGATATCAGGGCCGGAGGGAAGAGGAACGTCCGCACGGAGCCTCCGATGCCCCAGGCGGAGTACAAGTTCGTGAAGAGCGAGGCGGATCACCTGCAGGTGGCGATGGGATTCCCGTCCTATGGCGCATCGCACAAGGACCGCACCTCGCTGACCATGCTGTCCGCGATCCTGGGATCCGGGACCAGCTCCAGGCTGTTCCAATCGGTCAGGGAGAAGAAGGCTCTCGTATACTCCATCTATTCCACGGTCAGCCAGGAGAGCGATGCGAGCTCCATGGCCGCATACATGTCCTGCACGGACAAGAACGTGGAGGAGGCCATGGCCACCACCGTGAAGGAGTTCGGCAGACTGCTGGCGGATGGCCTCGAGGAGGGTGAGCTCGCACGTGCGAAGCGTCTCGTCAAGGGAGCGAACGTCAGGGCGATGGAGTCCACCGAGCACAGGCTCTACCGTCTCTGTGTCAACAACCTCCTCAACGGATCTACGGAGTCGCTGGAGGAGCGCCTGGCGAAGATCGATGCGGTCACCGAGGAGGACGTGATGCGTGTCGCGAAGGACATCCTTCGCGCAGATAGGCTGAACGTCGTGGTCCTCGGCAAGGCCGGAAGGTCCGTCAGGAACATGCACATCTCGGATCTCGGTTTCTGACCGAATCCATGAGGTGGAGCACGGCGGCCTTCGCACTGTCGACGGCCGCCTCCACCTCGGAGGTCATCGTCTCGGTGACCGTCTTTATGTCCTGGACCTCGACCGCGACGAACATTATCGTCTCGGGCATGAGGTCCGGGTCCATCTGGCGGCCGATCTTTATGGCCGTCGGGAGGTTCACGTCGTGGGAGGCGGCATGGGCGATGACGTCGTCGAAGTCGTGCTCGGACATCAGCATCACCGTCCCGGGTCCGTACTCCCCGGTCTGGATGGCATCCACCACGATCGCATGGGTGTAGCCGTGGATGATCGGCAGGATGTCGAGTCCGCCGACGGCCTCCTCGAAGCAGTCGACGTCGGGCATGCCCATGGATCTGATAGCGTCCGAGACCCTGAGTCCCACCGCGTCATCGCACATGATGGGGCTTCCGAGGCCCACTACAGCGATCCTGCCGTTGCCTTTCATGACACGGCCGATGGCGGGGCGTCTATTATCGTTTGCGCAGAAGGGAAGGCCGGGCCTCACGGCCCGGGTGTTTGCTCATCCGTCGATCGAATCGTTGAGGATGACATGGGGCCGTCCGTTGACCTGGATGATGTCCGCATCCACCCCGTAGACGGTGCGGATGTTCTCCTTGGTCAGGACGTCGGATGGGTCTCCGTCGGCGAATATGACGCCGTCATGGATCATGATGATCCTGTCAGCGAACTTCGCGGTGATGTTGATGTCGTGGCTGATCATGACGACCAGCATGCCCCTCTCCCGGGGAAGGCGGCTCAGCACCTTCACGACCTCGATCTGATGCTTGATGTCCAGGTTCGATGTGGGTTCGTCGAGCAGCACCGCAGGCGGTGTTCTGACCAGACCTCTCGCGAGGACGACCTTCTGATGCTGTCCGGCGGACAGCTCGTTGAAGTTCCGCATGGCGAGATGCTCTATCTTCATCAGTCTGAGCACGTCGTACACCCGGGCGAGATCGTCCTTCGTCGTTCCGAACTTGAAGTCGTTCTGGAGTCCGACCATGACGGTATCGACCACGGTCAGAGGGAACGAGTCCTCGCTCGTCGCAGGAACGTAACCGAGGTGCTCCGCGACCTCCTTCAGTTTCATCTCGGAGACATCCCTCCCGTCCAGGAGGACCGAGCCTCCCGTGGGCTTCAGGATCTTGTTGATGCAGTGGATCAGGGTGGACTTCCCCACTCCGTTCGGTCCCATGATGCATACGAACTCGGGCTTGTCCAGCCTGAGGTCGATGCCCTTCAGGACCGGATACTTGGGATCGTACCCGTATTCCAGCTTGTCCATGTCGATCTGCATGGGTATCACCACATCGATCTCCTCTGCTTGATGAGCAGGTACAGGAACATCGGGCATCCGATGAACGCGGTTATCACTCCCACGGGCAGGAATGTGGGTGCTATGACGACCCTCGAGATCAGGTCCGCGACCATCAGCAGTACGGCGCCGAACGCCGCCGACGCGGGAATCAGGTATCTGTTGTCGGAACCGAGGAAGATCCTCACTATGTGGGGTGCCACCAGTCCGATGAATCCGATGATCCCGGTGAAGCACACGACGGAGGCGGCCATCAGCGAGATGATGATCAGCAGCACGATCCTGAGCCTGTGGGCGTTGAGCCCCAGGGCGGTGGCGTTCTTGTCGCCCGTGATGAGGATGTTGAGCTTCTTCGACATCGCCATCAGGACCGCGGTCCCTGCGACGGTGAACAGGCACATCACGGCGCAGTTGCTCCAGGTCACCTGGCTCAGATCGCCGACGGACCACTGGAACACGGCGGAGAGGCTCTCGTCAGAGATCCCCAGCTTGATCAGGGTGGTGCAGGCGTTGAACAGGTACATCACGGCGATCCCTGCGAGGATCATGGTCGCAGCCGAGGTGTTCCTCAGGGATGAGACCATGATGATGACGGCCGCCGGGATGAGGGAGAAGAAGAACGCAGTGAGGATGAGGCCGAGGCTTCCCGCGGAACCGGTCACGGTGATCCCGAGTCCGATGGCCAGGGTCGCTCCGAACGATGCTCCGGACGAGATGCCGGTGGTGTACGGGTCCGCCAGCGGGTTCTTCATCATGCTCTGCATGGCCGCTCCGGCCACTCCGAGGCAGGAACCGACGATGAGTCCGCCGATGATCCTCGGAAGGCGGATGTCGAAGACCGCCCAATCGATGGTGGGGTCGCATCTGCTCGGGTCCACGAAGTGGTACCATATGTCGCGATACACATCGGCTGCCGATATGTTGGACGAGCCTATCGTCGCGGCGTACCCGATGACGGCCACCACCGCGATGATGCAGATGACGATGAAGAGGATCTTCTTCAGAGTGTAGATGCGGTAGTTCTCCGCCATCTCGTCGCCGTCGAATCCTTCGGGGCTCATCGGAGGACCTCCTTCGTGAATACCTCCGTGAATCCGACGACGAGATTGCCTCCGTCGGTCTTCACGGTCTTGAGCTGGTACGAGACGTCCGATACCCCCAGGCTCCCCAGGGTGCGGAGGTCCCATGCCGGACGCTCCTCCCTGCTCAGAGGGAGGTCCTTAGCGATGTCCGCTATGATGTTGAAGTCGACACCATCCTGGTTGTACTTCGAGTGGTAGTCGGGACGGTCGTCCTTCTTCGGAGCATGCCTTCTCCGGGCGTATCTCTCGTCGAACAGATGGAGATAGTAGTTGCCGTCGATGACGAGTCCTCTTCCTCCGGGGCGGAGGACCCGGACCATCTCCGAGTAGGCCTTCTCGGGGAAGGGGAGATTCCACAGGACATCGCGAGATACGACGATATCGAACGATCCGTCCTCGAAGTCCATGTCCTGCGCATCCATCCTCACGAACTCGATGTCGAGCTTCTGTTCGGATGCGTTGGATTCCGCCTCCTTGATCATCTCTTCGGAGTAGTCGATGCCGACGACGTCCATGCCGGTGCGGCCGAGGATCATCGACAGCAGACCGGGTCCGCATCCCACATCGAGCACCCTGGATCCGGTTCCGGCCCCTGTGAGGGCGACGATCCTGTCCAGGATGTCCTCGCCGCGGGTGGACATCTCGGCCATTATGGCGTCCGAGAACCCCGAGCTTCTCCGATTCCAGTAATCCCTGATATCTTCTGTAATCTGCATGTGATCACGGATGAAGGTGGGCTCGGAGGCCCGGTTTCCATCAGTTCTTGGCAAGGTACTCGTTGAGCTGTGCCAGATCGAAGTACTCGATCTCGTTGAAGTCCTCGAACTTGTAATCGCTGTGGTACGTCTCGATGTAGTCCTTCAGCATGCCGTCCACATCGAAATCGAACTTGTCTCCCCAGATGTGGTTGGCGACATAGGCGACAGCGATGTAGCTGGCAGGGCCCATGTAGATCCCCTGCTGCAGGAACAGGACGTTCCCGTTCTTGTACGCGTCAGTCATGTTGATGGCCTGGACGTACTTCTTGTCGGTGTTGACCAGGGCATCGACGATCTTCGCGTGGGTCTTGTCCTGGGTCTCGTAGGTCTCGAGGAAACCGAAGTACTGGTCGAGGATGATCCAGTCGGGCTTGATGGTCAGAGCCAGTGCCTCCTGGTCGATGCTGCCCTTCGTGTAACCCTCGTCGATGACGGTGCGTCCGCCGGCGGAGGTGACGAGCTCGTGGATCCCGTTGTGCATCGAGGAGATGCTGGTGCCGTTGTAGGATGCGAAGACGAGCGGCCTCTCGGAGAGGGGGACGTTCTTCAGTGCATCGGAGATCGTGTTGTAGACGTAGTCCGCCTTCTCGGCATAGGCGTATGCCTCGGACTCGTGCCCGATCAGGTATCCGAGGGTGATCACCGCGGATGCGGCCCCGTTGTCCTCCCAGAACGGGAGTCTGACGACATCCATTCCGAGAGGTGCGACGGTCTCCTCCATGTTCTGGTCGAACCATGCG
>LVVU01000129.1:0-2253 GCA_006954465.1 Candidatus Methanoprimaticola hominis | reverse complement strand
AGGATTGTCCTTGAAGACCTCGTAGTCGGGGGTGAACCTGCTTCCGTAGCACTTGACATTCTCACCGAGGAACATCGAGTACCATTTGGAGTAGGAGCCGTTGTTGCCCACCTGGTCGCAGACATAGGTGACGGTGTCTGCCGCGTTGCATGCGAGCAGTGCTTCGTAGTTGGATTTGTATCCCACCGCAGCGGTGGTGAGGGGGTACGTGCATGAGCTCACGACGCCGTCGACATCGTAGAATTTGATCTGCATGTGCTGCTTGCGGTCGACCATGTCCTGGATCAGCTGGACGTCGGCCTGATCGATCTTCCCGTCGGCGTTGGCGTCGGCGAAGGATCTCTTGACGGGGTTTCCTCCGTAGGAGAGGTAGCAGTCGAAGTATTCGGCCTCCTGCTCTCCGGAGATGATGGCCTTCACGGCATCCACATCCCTCTGGTCCAGATAGTCGTCGCCGTTGGCGTTCCCGAAGATCGTCAGACGGCTTTCCTGATTGAGGCTGGCGCCGTAGGATTTGCCGCCGTCCCCTCCTCCGAGGGCGATGACTGCGCCGATACCTGCGATTACGACGATGGCAACTACGGCCACCGCCATGATTTTCCAGTTCATTGAATCACCAATTGGATGATTAATCCAATATTTCGCCGATTCAGGGTTATACTATTTAAAGCAAATTGTTTGAATATATTTCATTCAAAAGATTCTTCAATTGATTGGATGGGATATGTGGTCACAATTTCAGGCGATAAATGTTATCATCTGTATGTTGGATGTCTGTTCCAATGGGTTCGGGAACGGAGTCGGGGACCCCTCCAGAGATCGGAGGCATGGCAGGCGAAAGCATCCGCGATGGCGCTGTCCGTTATTGGGACGAGCGTTCGCGCGGATACAGTCTCGCAACCCGCATGTCCCTGAACAACCGGGAGGACGACGTCCGCAGGATAATCGGGGAATGCATCCCGGACAACCGTCGCCTCCGTGTCCTCGATGTCGGAACCGGGGCGGGATACGCCGCGATAATCATGGCGCAGATGGGCCATGACGTGGTCGCCGTCGATTATTCCGAGGAGATGCTAGAGAAGGCCCGGAGCAACGCCCGCCAGTTCCGGGTGGATATCATGTTCATCGAAGCAGACGTCGAGAATCTCGATCTCGACCCGTTCTCGTTCGATGTCATCGTCGCCAAGGATGTCGTGTGGTCTCTTGTCAATCCGGTCGCAGCATACAGCGACTGGATCCATCTCCTGAGGCCCGGGGGGTATCTGCTGGTCATAGACGGGAACTACTATCTGGACCTGTACGACGAGGACTACGCCAAGAGGCGCAGGTATCTCGATATGAAGAACGGGGTGGATAACAATCTCCATGCCAAGACCAACATAGACGGGGTCAATCTCAACCGCATACGCGAGATCGCCAAGATGCTCCCCCTCAGCCGCGAGAGGCGCCCCTCTTGGGACGTGGCCGCGATGCTGGGGATGGGGCTGGTCGACATCAGGGTGAGGTCCCTCGATTCCAATTCCTACACGGTCCTCACCAAGGACGGCATGATGAAGCTCCCCTCCAGATTCACGATATTCGCCAGGACGCCGTACGAGAAGGATGCCGAAGGCGACTACGACTATATCCACGATGAGATGATCGAGAAGCTCTCCGAGAGGATGCTGGACGCCGATATTGGCACCGTTCCCATGTTCAAGGCGCTGGCCGATCCGAAGCGTCTGAAGATCGTGATGGCCCTGTACGAGGGGAGGATGAGCGTCGGGCAGCTCTCCGATGTGCTCGGGGAGTCGGCATCCCTCATATCCCACAATCTCAAGCTCCTCAAGGACGGGAACATTGTCAGGTCGTCCAGAGAGGGGAAGGAGGTCTTCTACAGGTTGACGGACAGGGTGGCTGTAGGAGAGCTGATGGCCCTGTGCACCGCGATGCTCCAGGTCCGCCTCAACCAGTGAGATGAGTTATTATCCGATGGGATAATGCCCCATGAGTGCAGATACGCGTGCAGAACTCCCAGACGATAAACGGCCGTCCGGTGACCACGAGGCAGCTCGAGGCCCTTCTGGCCGTCCAGGAGACCGGAAGCCAGACCGCCGCCGCCAGGAAGCTGGGGATCTCCGTCCCTGTCATCCACAAGTACCTCTCCTCCATCGAGGAGGCCGCAGGCGCTCCGATCCTGAAGACCACTCCCGCCGGCTCGAAGCTCACCGAGGAGGGGCAGGAGATCGCGGACGTCGCCCGTTCCATGGACTG
>LVVU01000128.1 GCA_006954465.1 Candidatus Methanoprimaticola hominis | reverse complement strand
GAGAAGATGTCCTCCGCGGATGCGGAGCTGGAGAGGGCTCGTGAATCCTTCTCCGGGATCTCCGAGAGGATGGCCTCCCTGTCCGCTGAGCGCACCAAGGTCAAGGAGCGCATCGCCGAGATCGCACCCGTGGAGCTCCAGACGAGGATCCAGACGGTCCGCGACAGGATCTACCACCTGAAGAACGACATCAGCGATCTGAGCCTCCAGCTCGCGGGAGCCGACACGGAGATCAACGGCCTGGGGAAGCAGAACGAGTCCCTGGACATGCAGCTGGAATCCGTCATGTCCTCAATCGAGGCGGATCGGAAGGTCATCGAGGAGGGCGCCGGGCTCATCGAGCGCGCCACCCTGGACCTGAAGGCCCTCAAGGCGATCGAGGAGCAGATGGAGAGCGGCATCCAGGACCTCCGCAGGCAGAAGGACGAGCTGGTCCAGCGCAGGTATCAGCTCGACGGGGACATCCGCGAGAAGACCAAGGAGATCGAGAACAAGTCCGGCGGGCTGCAGTCATTCAGGGCCCAGCTCTTGGAGCTCGAGGCGTCCGTGGCCCAGTTCAGGGCCGAGGTCGACGCGCTGACGATACAGGTCGACGGCCCGATACCCTCCGAGGAGGAGATCCGCAGGAGCATCAAGGCCCTGGAGACGACCATCGCCTCCATCGGGAACGTCAACATGCGCGCCATCCAGGACTACGAGGAGAAGAAGGCCAGGTACGACGGACTCTCCGCCGAGGTGGAGAGCCTCAACCGCCATATCAAGGAGCTCGACGACCTGGTGTCGTCGCTCTCCGCGAAGAAGAAGGGCCTCTTCATGAAGTCCTATGACGCGATCAACGAGAACTTCAAGGCGATCTACGCCCAGCTCTCGGGAGGAGGCGAGGCCTTCATGGGTCTCGACGACGAGGACGACCCCTTCGCGGGCGGACTCATGATAAACGCGAAGCCCAGGAACGGGAAGCTCCTGAGGCTGGAGGCGCTGTCCGGAGGGGAGAAGTCCCTGACGGCGCTTTCGTTCATTTTCGCCATACAGGAGCACCAGCCGTCCCCGTTCTACGTACTGGACGAGGTCGACATGTTCCTGGATTCGGTCAACGCGGAGATGGTGGCCAGGAGGGTCAGGGAGAGCTCCGCGAAGGCCCAGTTCATACAGGTGTCGCTGAGGAAGGTCACGCTGGCGCTGGCCGACCATCTGATCGGCGTCACCAGGCCGCCCAGCGGCATAAGCAAGGTTATCATGCAGCCGGACCTCGCGGAGGTGTCACGCTACGAGGAGGAGGCCCGGCGCGGACAGGAGGCGAGTTGAGATGGATGGGAACACAAGGATGGAGGAGCTGGAGCAGCATCTGCTGTTCCACAGGGCGCTGGCCGACGACAACAAGTCCCTGCGCCGCATAAGCGGGTACATGGACATCCTCTCCCGGGCCGAGTCCGGGGAGAGGCTCCAGGACCCGGTGGACGAGTCGATACGCTCGGTATTCAGCCTGGTGCTGGAGAACGGGATCGACCCCTGGGAGGTGAACCTCTCGGAGTTCGCGAGGATGTACGAGACCAAGGTCTCGGAGGGCCGCTTCGACATGATCGTGGCGGGGAAGCTGCTGCTGATGGCGTGGAAGATCCTGAGGCTCCAGTCGGAGTCCACGCGCATGAGGAGCGAACCGCCCGTCGAGGCGCCGATCGAGGAGATCGACGACAGCTTCTTCTACGACGACGAGCCGATGTTCGTCCCCGAGGTGACCTTCAAGGAGGCCTACCAGAGACGCCCCGAGAGGCCGGTGACCGTCTACGAGCTCATCGATGCCTTCGAGGACGCCCGCAAGGAGCTGGAGATCCAGAGGGAGCGCGAGCGCGTACGCAGGGAGCTGAAGGCCAAGGAGCCCGCTTCCAAGTTCGACAATAAGGCCCACGACGAGGACGACGAGCGCGATGTCGAGGCGGTCTGGAAGAGGATCGAGAAGCTCGGAACAGGGCAGATCGACATACGCGACCTGTATTCATCGGATCTGAGGGAGAATCTGACGACATTCGTCGCCGTGCTCCATCTCGTAAGGGACGGCAGGCTGGCCGTATGGCAGGAGGAGCTCCCCTTCGGAACGATCTACGTGGAGATCAAGACCGAGTGGACCTCCGGCACGCTTGAGGATTCCCCTGACCAGAGGATCGGGGCGGTGAACCGAATTGGAAGCCAAGGGCGCTGTCGAGGCCGCCCTGTTCTCCAGCTCCGATAATCTGCGCATCTCCGATATCGCGGAGAGGACCGGATTCCCGGAGGAGGAGGTCCGTACCGCGATAATGGACCTCCGCAGGGAGTACGATGACAGGGATTCGGCCATAGTGATCGCGAAGATCGGCTCGGAATACAGGATGATGCTCCGTTCGGAGTATTCGGATTACACGGGGAGGTTCGGCAAGGCCGAGATGTCCGGAGGTCTGATGAAGACCCTGAGCACCATCGCCTACAACCAGCCCGTTCTCCAATCGGAACTGGTGAGGACCCGCGGTCCCAGGGCGTACGAGGATGTGCACCGTCTCATAGAATTGGATTTCGTCAGCGGCAAGCGCACCGGGCAGACCCTGGAGCTGACGACCACCAAGAAGTTCTCGGAGTACTTCGGGATAGGCTCCACCCGCAAGGCGGACATCCGCAAGTGGATCGAGGCCCAGGCTGCTCCCAGGAAGGACGCCGAGTGAACCGGGTTGCCGGAGTGCATCCCGCTTCGGCAATCCGAGGGATCCATCGATTATCGAATCGCATCCGATTGCATCGATATTGCGATTCGACAACACTCGGCCTCTCACCCTATATAGATATCAGAAACATTATATGCAACCAGAAGGTCCGGAGACTATTACGATGACCTCCGCGACCTCAGGAAGTTCGACAGGCGGACCGTTCCATGCCGGCCGCATCCATTCGTCGAGGATATGGTGATCCCGTTGTCGTTGATGAAGAAGCTGGACGATCTGTCGGCTGGATACAAGGTCCGCAGGGCTTGGCTCGCATTCGCTGTCGCGCTCTTCATTTGCCTCATCGTGGTGCCCGCCATCTTCGTCGTCACCAAGGTGTTCACCGAGTGGGACCTGGTGAGCGGGGTCCTGGACGATCCCGAGGCGATGTCCGTCATCGAAGGGGCCGTCTGGAATTCGTTCAGCATAGCCTTCATAGTGACTCTGATCGACATCGTGGTGGGTCTCCCCATGGCCTGGATCATGGTCCGCAGGGACTTCAAGGGCAAGAGATGGCTCGATACCCTGCTCGACATCCCTCTGGCATTCCCGACGGCCGTTCTGGGGATATCCGTCGTCATGTTCTGGGGAGCACCGGACGGGGTCACGATCCCGGGGCTCGGGTTGGATCTGTCGCCGTACATGATGCTGATCCTGCTCCATATCATATTCACATATCCGTACATGGTCCGTTCCCTGTCGGGGATCCTTGAGCAGATCGATGTGAACTTCGAGACCGCGGCCATGACGCTCGGTGCGTCCAAATGGACCGCCGTCCGCACCATCACAATCCCGCTCTTCCGTGCAGGATTGGCAACGGGATTCATCCTGTGCTTCGCCAGGTCCCTGTCGGAGACCGGAGGAACCTACATCGCGCTCTCCATGATGGGCGTGGAGAGCACATTCTTCACGGGTCCGTCGTACATCAGCTGGTTGAAGTCCGGCGAGGCCGTGTCCTCTGCGGACTACATGGGCGCCATGATCCTGATCAGCGTGATCATGATCGTCGCGGCCCTGTTGCTCCTGGTCGCCGTGAAATGGATCATCCGCAGGTTCAAGATCCCCTTCAAGAAGGTCTGGCCCGAACTCGGCCGCATGGTGAGCCGCGGTTCGCTTCCGAAGGCGAAGGACTTCCTGACCGTCGCGTTCCTGCTGGTGATCGTCCTTCTGCCGTCATTCTACATCTTCGCCTATCTGGCGGAGCCCATACCGACGGTGGACTACGGGATGCTGCTGAGCTCCACGGGGACATCGATGCTGGTCGCGGGAGTAGCCGTCATAGTGGATATCGTCCTGGGCGTGCCGCTCTCGCTGTACATCGCCAGGCACCGCAACGGGAAGCTGGCGAACATACTGGACGGATTGGTCAACGTCCCGCTCATCATCCCGACCACGGCACTGGGATTCTCCCTGGCGCTGTTCTGGGGCAGTTTCGGGGCCAGCGATTCCATGGCCCTCGTCCTGGTCATCCTCGGACACATCTCGTTCACGTACCCCCTCGTGGTCAGGAACATGATCGGAGCCATAGAGGAGGTCAATCCGGAGTGCGAGGAGATCGCCATGACCCTGGGCGCGAAGCCCTTCCAGGCGTTCAGGAAGATCCTCATGCCCATCGTCAAGTCGTCCGTCATCGCCGGAGGAATCCTCGCTTTCACCAGGTCCCTGGGGGAGACCGGAGCCACCCTGGCGATCAGCGGCAAGGTCAACACCGTGCCGATATACATCACGCAGCTGGTCAAGGACGAGGCGTATGCCGAGGCCGCCATCTGCTCCATAATCCTGATCGTCATCTGTTTCATCCTGATGATGGCGGTCAGAGCGCTCACCCACAGGAGGCAGGGAAGAGATGCCTGAGATAGTCCTCGAGGGGCTCTGCAAGAACTTCGGCGACACGACCGCCGCCGACCATCTGGATCTCAGGATCGGCG
>LVVU01000127.1 GCA_006954465.1 Candidatus Methanoprimaticola hominis | reverse complement strand
CGGTCTTCCTCCAACGGTGCGCCTGTCCGCATCCCAGGGTGGGATCGAGGGAGACGTCGAGCTTCAGCTTCATGCCTGCCCGTATCGGCAATACCGAATAATAAGCAGGTCGCATTCCACGGTGCATGAGATTCGGACCTGCGGGATATCCCGCCGCCGGAAAGACGCCGGAGGGTGCGTTGGAATACACCCGCAGCATAGGGTTGGACGCCCTCGAGGTCGAGTTCGTCCGCGGCGCCCGCATCAAGCCGGAGCGCGCCCTCGAGGTAGGGGCCAAGGCGAAGGAGCTCGACATCAGGCTGAGCTGCCACGCGCCTTATTTCATAAGCTTCAACTCGGACAACCTCGAGACCCGCGAGAAGAGCATCGAATGGGTGATGAGCACCGCCCGTGCGGCTCACAATCTCGGTGCGTACATCATCGTGATCCATGCCGCATCCTACGGGAAATCCCCCGAGACGGCCACCGATTCGGTCGTCGCAGGGCTGTCGAGATGCAAGGACATGCTCGACGACGAGGGCATAAGGGATGTGACCCTCGGCGTGGAGACCATGGGGAAGCTCGGTCAGTACGGCACTCTGAAGGAGATCGCACAGGTCATGGAATCGGTGGACGGGGTCCGTCCCGTTCTGGATGTCGCCCATGTCCATGCCCGCGGACACGGATGCCTCAGGACCGAGGACGACATGAGGGATCTGACCGACGAGTTCTTCTCCCTCTGCGGACCGATCGCCCATTTCCACATCAGCTGCATCAAATACGGGGAGAAGGGCGAGATCTCCCACCTCCCGCTGGATGTCAAGGAGCCCGACATGGCCATGCTGGCACACGTCCTCCAGGATTCCAAGCAGGACTGCACGTTCATCAGCGAATCGCCGCTGATCGAGAAGGATGCGGTGGTCTTCAGGGACCTCTTCCCGCAATACAAGAGGGATTGAGGGGCTTCACGCGCCCCTCAATCGGTCCATCTTACTCGTTAAATAGGAGTAATCAATCGCGCCTTTCATTGCCACTGTGGCTCAGCGGTAGAGCGGCGGTTTCGTAAACCGTAGGCCGGGGGTTCGATCCCCTCCAGTGGCTCCATTCCCTGTTCTTCGACCTCAGCAGTCGTGTCCGCCCTTGTCGTCCTTGCTCATGTAGGTGTTGACGATCTTGATCGCGCATACATCGCCGCACATGGAGCATCCTTCGCTCTCCTCCGTGCAGCCTCTGCATCTGTATCTGCGGGCCTTCTCCGGATCTATGCAGGTGTCGTACATGGTGTTCCAGTCCAGGACCTTCCTGGCCTTCGCCATGCGCTGATCCCTCTCCCTTCCGATCCCTCTGCACAGGTCGCCGACGTGGGCGGCGATCTTCGAGGCGATCACGCCTTCCCTGACATCGTCGACGTCCGGGAGGGACAGGTGCTCCGCAGGGGTCAGGTAGCAGAGGAAGTCGGCACCGGCCTGAGCCGCGACCGATCCTCCGATGGCGCCCACGATATGGTCGTATCCGGGCGCGATGTCGGTGACGAGGGGTCCGAGAACGTAGAACGGGGCCCCGTCGCAGAGCCTCTTCTGGAGCTGTATGTTCATCGGGACCTGGTCCAGGGGGACGTGTCCAGGGCCTTCGACCATGTTCTGGACGCCGGCGGCCCTGGCGCGCTTGACGAGATGCCCGAGGGTCATGAGCTCGGAGATCTGCGCCTGATCGGAAGCATCATCGATGCATCCGGGCCTGAATCCGTCTCCTAGGGACAGAGTGAACTCGTACTTGCGAGCCATCTCGAGCAGGTAGTCGTAGTTCTTGTAGAGGGGGTTCTCCTCCTCGTTGTGGAGGATCCATGCGGTGAGGAACGATCCTCCCCTGGAAACGACGTCCATGAGGCGGCCGCTCTTCTGGAGCCACGCGACCGATTCGCGGGTGATCCCGCAGTGGACGGTCATGAAGTCCATCCCGTCCTTGGCGTGCTTCTCGATGCCGTTGAAGATGTCGTCCTCGGTCATCTCGACCACGGCGTTCCTCCTCGCTGCGGTCAGCCCGGTCTGGTAGATCGGGACGGAACCCATCATCACAGGGCATTCCTTCAGGAGTCTGGCACGTATGGCGTCGATGTCCCCTCCGGTGCTCAGGTCCATGACCGCGTCGGCGCCGTAGCGGAGTCCGACACGGAGCTTCTCGAGCTCGGAATCGAGGTCCACGATGTCCCTGGAGGTTCCGAGATTGACGTTGATCTTGACGGACAAACCTTCACCGATGGCGGCGGGCTCCGCATCGTGGACGGGGTTGTGGTATGCGACCCGAGGCGATACCGTTGCGTACGAACTCGGGGCTGACGCCCTCCTTCTCGGCTATAGCGCGCATGAGGTCCGTGACTTCTCCGCGGCGGGCCTGCTCCATTATGGTGCTCATGGTGACTCGTCCGTATATCCGAGGGAGTCCCTAAAAAGGATTGGCCGGACCTCCGGCTCATTCGGCGACGAGCTGGGGAGATGCGAGGGCGCAATCAGGGAGACGATAGACGGCAGGATGGATTACGCGGCCGAGCACGGCTACGACTTCAAGCACAGATTCCTCGACAAACGCCCCTCCCTCGGTTCGGGGGCCTGCTCCGATCCCGTCGAGTCCATGGTGCTCACGGGGTGGATGGAGCACGTCCGATGCCTCCGGAACCGGCTGTCCGCGAGCCTCGACGCGCGGATCGACACGTGCTGCGAGGCCCGACCCTCCTTTATTACACGCGTGCGCATGCGCGTCGTGCGCGCGTATATATAAGAAAACGGACTAGCCCGTCTGATAGCAATGGATGGGAACTACGAGAAGGCCGAGGAGGACTACGGCGCGGATTCCATCGTCGCCCTTCACGGTCTCGAAGCCGTCAGGAAGAGACCCGGGATGTACATCGGATCCACCGATTCCCGCGGTCTGCACCACATGGTCTACGAGGTCGTCGACAACGGTATCGACGAGGTGATGGCGGGATTCGCCACAGAGGTGGACGTCATCATCAACGAGGACGGCTCAATCACCGTCAACGACAACGGAAGAGGCATCCCTACGGCCATGAACCATGCCGAGGGGAAGTCCGCATTGGAGATGTGCCTCACGGACCTCCACGCGGGCGGAAAGTTCAATCAGAACAGCTACAAGGTCTCCGGAGGGCTGCACGGCGTCGGAGTGTCCGTCGTCAACGCGCTCTCGGAGAAGCTTGTGGCCGTCATCGACAGGGAGGGCAAGCGTTTCCGCCAGTCCTACAAGATCGGGGTCCCCGACGGGCCCGTCGAGGTCATCGGCGATTCCGACAGGCACGGGACGTCCATCACGTTCTGGCCCGACCCCGCGATGTTCGAGGTCACGACCTTCGATTACACCACCCTTCAGAACAGGTTCCGCAACCAGGCGTTCCTGAACACCGAGGCGACCATCAACTTCGAGGACAGGCGCTCCGGGAAAAAGGAGAGGTTCCATTTCGACGGCGGGGTATCCGAGTTCGTCCAATACCTCAACAGGTCCAAGACGCCCATCCACTCCGTCCCCATACGCTTCAACGGCGAGAAGAACGGCATCCAGATCGACATCGCGATGCAGTGGACCGACGGCTACAACGAGGAGATCGACTCGTTCGTCAACACCATCTTCACGCCCGAAGGGGGAACGCACCTCACCGGATTCAGGACCGCCCTCACGAAGACGCTCAACGACTACGGCAAGGCCAACAACCTGCTCAAGGACATGACCCTCGAGGGTGCCGACTGCCGTGAAGGGCTCACCGCGATCGTCAGCATCAGGATGTCCGACCCCCAGTTCGAGGGTCAGACCAAGGCGAAACTGGGAAGCAGCGCCGCACAGGGCGCCGTGTCCGCCCTGATGAACGAGAAATTCGCCGAGTATCTGCTCGAGAACCCGCAGGTGGCACAGCAGATCATCAAGAAGAACATCCTCGCTTTGGAGGCCCGCGAGGCCTCGAGGAAGGCCCGCGACGCCACCAGGAGGAAGAGCGTCCTCGAGACCACGAGCCTCCCCGGGAAGCTCGCCGACTGCTCCGAGAGGGATCCGTCGAAGTGCGAGCTGTACATCGTCGAGGGAGACTCCGCAGGAGGAAGCGCCAAGCAGGGCAGGGACAGGCAGTTCCAGGCCATCCTCCCGCTGAGAGGCAAGATCCTCAACGTCGAGAAGGCAAGGCCGGACAAGCTCCTGGACCACGAGGAGATCAAGAACCTCGCCATCGCCATCGGCGGCGGCATAGGGAAGGAGTTCGATGTCGAGAAGATCCGCTACCACAACGTCGTCATCATGACCGATGCCGATGTGGACGGAGCCCATATCGGAACGCTGCTCCTCACGCTGTTCTACAGGCAGATGAAGCCCCTCATCGAGGCGGGGCACGTGTACATAGCCATGCCGCCCCTGTATCGCGTGTACAAGGGCAAGAAGCAGATCTACGCCTACAACGACGACGAGATGGCCGCGGCCGTCGCAGAGCTCGGACAGGGTGCGAACGTCTCGAGGTACAAGGGTCTGGGAGAGATGAACCCCCAGCAGCTGTGGGAGACCACCATGAATCCCGAGACCAGGATCATGAAGAAGGTCACGATCGAGGACGGCATCCTTGCGGACCAGCTGTTCTCCGTCCTCATGGGGGACGATGTGGAGCCCAGGCGCGAGTTCATCATCGAGCATGCCCACGAAGTGATCAACCTGGATGTGTGATATCATGGACGGAGAGAGAAAACTCATAATCCAGCCCATCGAGAAGGAGATGCAGCGCTCCTACATCGACTACTCCATGAGTGTCATCGTCGGACGCGCCCTTCCGGACGTCCGCGACGGTCTGAAGCCGGTCCACAGGAAGATCCTGTTCGCCATGAACAACCTGGGGCTGCAGTACAACCGCCCCCACAAGAAGTCTGCGACCGTGGTCGGAGAGGTCCTGGGAAAGTACCATCCCCATGGAGACACCGCCGCGTACGATGCGATGGTGAGGATGGCCCAGCCATTCTCGCTCAGGTATCCCATGGTGGACGGACAGGGTAACTTCGGTTCCGTCGACGGCGATTCCGCGGCGGCCATGCGTTACACCGAGGCCAGGCTCACCAAGATGGCCAGCGATCTGATGGCGGACCTGGACAAGGACACCGTCGACATGGTCGACAACTACGACGGCTCCCTGAAGGAGCCCTCGGTCATGCCCTCCAAGTTCCCGAACCTCCTGGTGAACGGATCCGACGGTATCGCCGTCGGAATGGCCACGAAGATGCCGCCCCACAACCTCCGCGAGGTGTGCGACGCCATCGTCTATCAGATCGATCACCCGGACGCCGTCCTGGAGGACCTGATGCAGTTCGTGAAGGGTCCCGATTTCCCAACCGGAGGAACCATCTACGGGCTCTCGGGCATCCGCTCCGCCTACGAGACGGGGCGCGGCAAGCTCAGGGTCAGGTCCAACACCCACATCGAGGAGATGGGCAACGGCAAGGAGAGGATCATCGTCGACGAGATCCCCTACCAGGTCAACAAGTCCATGCTCATCGAGCAGATCGCCGACCGTGTCAAGAACAAGGAGATCGAGGGCATCACCGATCTCCGCGACGAGTCCGACAGGCACGGGATGCGCATCGTCATCGAGCTGCACAAGGATGCCCTGGCCAACGTGGTCCTCGAGAACCTGTTCAAGAAGACCAACATGGAGATCACATACGGCATCATCAACATCGCACTGGTGGACAACAAGCCCACCACCCTTAGCCTGAAGGCCCTCATCGGCCACTACATCGACCACAGGAAGGATGTCGTCGTCAGGAGGACCAGGTTCGACCTCGCACAGGCCGAGAAGCGCTTCCACATACTCGAGGGTCTGATGAAGGCGCTGAACATGCTGGACCAGACCATCGCGCTGATCCGCGCATCCGATGATGCGGAATCCGCCAACCAGGGTCTGCAGGAGCTCCTCTCCATCGATTCGGATCAGGCCAAGGCCATCCTGGATATGAGGCTCCAGAAGCTGACCGGGCTCGAGATCACCTCCCTGCGCGAGGAGTACGAGGCCCTGATCGTCACGATGAACGACCTGAAGGACATCCTCGCCCGCGAAGAGAGGGTCCTGGGCATCATCAAGGACGAGCTCAAGGAGATGGAGGACACCTACGGCGACGACCGCAGGACCGTCATCGACCCCAACGCCATCGATTCGGACGAGGAGGACCTCATCCCGAGGGAGCAGGTCGTCATCACGATCTCCGCTGACAACTACATCAAGAGGATCCCGCTGAGCACCTACCGTCAGCAGTCCCGCGGAGGAGTGGGCCTCACGGCCATGCAGACCAAGGAGGAGGACCACGTCGCCTCGATGTTCGTGACATCGTCCCACGACTACGTGATGTTCATCACCAACTGCGGCCGCCTGCATTGGCTCAAGGGATACAGGATCCCCGAGGGCAGCAGGCAGTCCAAGGGCAAGCCGATCGTCAACCTCCTGTCCGACCTAGAGGAGGGCGAGAAGGTCGTCAACACGATCTGCGCGTCCGGATTCCCGGAGGACAGGTACCTGGTGTTCTGCACCCGCGAGGGGCTGATCAAGAAGACCTCCCTCGCCGCCTACGGCAACGTCCGCGCACGCGGCATCAAGGCGATCAAGCTGGACGAGGGCGACGAGCTCATCGAGACCGACATCACCAACGGCGACGAGCAGATCATCATCGCATCCGCCGACGGTCAGGCCGTCAGGTTCGACGAGTCCGACGTCCGTGCCATGGGAAGGGATACGATGGGGGTCAAGGGTATGACCCTCAACGACGGCGACCGCGTGGTCTCCATGGCGGTCGTGACTGCCGGCGACAGGCTCCTCACGGTGTCCGAGAACGGATACGGCAAGATCTCCGATGTGGACGACTACAGGAAGACCCGCCGCGGAGGGAAGGGCGTCATCACCATCAAGACCGATGAGAGGA
>LVVU01000126.1:2483-7152 GCA_006954465.1 Candidatus Methanoprimaticola hominis | reverse complement strand
CGAGTTCAGGTATGAACGCCCATTCTAAAGAGACGGAGACTTATTAGAATGCGCAAATTCGGAAAAGAGTCTACCGCCCCCGCCGAGAAGGGGGCCGACCGCGACAGCGGCAACGGGTGGCTTAGCGGCCATCGGCGTGCACTCATTTTGGGCGTCATCGTTATCGTGGCATTCCTGCTGCGTTTCGTGTTCGCCTACGGCGTTTCCGCGGATGGGGACTTTGCCCTCTCCGGCGGATCGAGTGCACAATACCATCTGCATGTGATCGAAAGCATCCTGAACGGCTCATGGGCCTTCACGGACGCAGCAGTCAATTATCCCATCGGAGGATCCCTCTTCGTCCCGCCCCTCATGGACTTCCTCGGGGCCGGCGTCGCCGCTCTGTTCCAGGGCGGAATGGGTACCACCGAGGCCGCATCGCTGTCCCTGGCTGTGCTGAATCCCATCTTCGGGGCTCTTCTGTGCATCCCGGTCTATCTGATCGGCAAAGAGATGTTCGACAAGACGATAGGTGTAGTTGCAGCCCTGATTATCGCGTTCATGGCCCTGCCGATCAGCACTTCGGTGTTCTCCAGCGGCAGCGAGTACGCCCTCGCGGCTTTCCTCATCGCCTTCATGGCCTATTTCGTCGTGAAGATGGTGAAGGCTGCCGATGCGGAGGACGCCTCGAAGAAGGCCATCCTCGTCAACGGGGTCATCGCAGGCATCTTCCTGATGCTCGCAGCGCTCACCTGGAACGGCTTCCGCTTCGCGGTCGTGCTCCTCGCAGTCGCAATGGTCCTCCAGGCCATCGCCTCCCGCATCAGGGGCAAGGACTTCGCAGACCTGACCCTCGGTTACGCTGCGATCATCCTCATCGGAACCCTGGTTCCCGCCGCGTACTACGTGCCTGCCGGCCTGATGGATGCAGCCTACTCCGGCCCATTCCTCATCGCCATCGTCTCCGTCGTGTTCGCTCTCGCGTTCGTCGCCCTCAAGGCCAAGCCTTGGGTCGTGACGATCCCCGCACTCGTCATCGCATTCATCGCGTTCTGCGTGGTCCTCGCCATCGCAGCCCCCGGAATGTTCGACGACTTCATCTTCGGGAACTCGGTCTACACCTCCATCATGCAGGAGCTCTCCAGCAACCGCGTGTCCATGTCCAACGTGGCCGCGTACTACGGCTGGCTGACCATGTGGCTCCCGATCTGTCTCGCCATCTACGAGACCTACGTCTACTTCAGGAGGGACAAGTCCGCAACCAGGCTCTTCATGGTCGTCTGGCTGTTCATCATGTTCTTCGCCGTCTGGACCAGCTACGCCACCGCAGCTGTCGTCGGAAGCGTCTTCGCAGTAGGATCCGCCGCCGTCATCGTCGGCATCATCAGGTGGTCCAACACCAGGGACTGGATGTCCGATGTCAAGGCCGCCGGATTCCCCGGATGCTTCAGGAAGATGGTCAAGCCCTTCCCCCTCGCGACCGTTGTCATCGTCGCGCTCCTCGTCGTCGTCCCCAACTTCAGCTTCGCTGTCGATGCGGGACAGCCCTCCAACACCGAGGGCGATGCGTTCTACGCAGGAAACACGAACTTCACCATCAAGACCGGCGACTCGTACCCCATGGGCGACGTGTGGGCCGGCTACAAGAACGTCGACAAGGACGGCGCCATCATCACCTGGATCGACAGCTCCTACGATGCCGTCACCCAGGGCGGATTCAACAGCGTCACCGATACGATCGGCGGAGGCTCCAGCGCCGCCGCCCAGTTCTACCTCTCCGACGGATCCGGATCCGCCGTCGCCGCCATGATGCTCCGCATCATGATGGCCAACTGCGACACCGACTTCCGCACCTGCTTCGGCAACACGTCCGTCTACGACGCCGTCAAGGTCTTCATGGACAACCCCGCCGCAGCCGTGGAGGAGATCAACAGCCACCCCGACACCTACGGGAAGCTCAGGTCCGACATCACCGACGAGAACGCGGTCTACCTCGCTTCGATCGAGAAGATCACCTCCGGAATGAACCAGACCGAGATCATGGCCGCCTACGACAGCGTCTGCGACCGCAGCGGGAACAAGATCGGATACATGCTTTTCGATGCATCCATGCTCCCCCTGCAGTACAACGACGGCGACAGCTTCTCGACCATCGCGTACTTCGCGAACTACTCCATCGACAAGTACGGAGCAGCCACCCAGTTCTTCTCCTACAACACGTACTACGGAACCACCCAGTACACCTCCGAGATCTACAACACCATGATCTGGAAGGCCATGGTCGGACCCTCCGCCACCGAAGCGGGCTACAGCAGCTCCTACAACTACCTCGTCGCCCTGTCCAACAGCGACGGCAAGGAGGGATCCGCGGTCGCCATGCCCGGATACGGACTGGCCGGATTCGAGGTCAAGAGCTGGCGCGTCATGTACAACCCCAGCAACGACGCCACCCTCGGCGACGACGGATGGGAGTACATGGACGGAACCGCCGCCATGGCGAAGCAGAAGGCGGACGGAGGCAGGATCAACTACCTCAGCGCCATCGTCATGCTCCAGTACACCGGCGTCTCCTCGCCCACCACCTTCAACGGTAACATCTCTGTCGACGGCGTCGACAAGATGGCATCCGGAGTCACCATCGATGTCTACCAGTACAGCGACGTCTACCAGAAGTACGTCCTGTTCTCCTCGACCAAGACCAACTCCAACGGCGACTACTCCGCCATCATCCCCGCCTCCGGCTCCTACAGGCTGGATGTCAAGATCGGAGATGTGGCGGTCGCATCCTACAGCTCCGGATCGGTCCCCGCGACCATCAGCCTCGAGCAGTCCGTCGTCAACGGAACCGTCATGGCGAACGATCAGATCTACAACGCCGAGGCCATGACCGTCGAGATCAAGAGCGACGCGGACAGCGCCAAGTTCGAGGTCGTCGACGGCAGGTTCGTCATCAAGGGAGTCCTCCCTGGAACATACACATACACTCTGTACGGCGAGACCGGAGCATCCCTTGGAACCGGCTCGGTCACGATCTACCCCGGAACATCCGAGGGATTCACCATCGCGCCCACCACCAAGACGATCACCGCCACCGTCCAGGACATCTACGGCAAGAACGTCGATGTCAGCAAGCTCACCGATAAGCCCGTCGTCTACGCCACCAACACCTCCAACGGAATGGTCTTCCGCACCGAGGTCGGCGAGAAGGGCACCGCCGTCCTGAACGTCATCCCCGGCAAGTACACCATGTCCCTCGGGAACGGAATGGTCGCCATCCAGTCCCCCGTCCAGGACACGAGCAGCAGCAACAGGTCCGTCACCATGACCGCCTACGAGTCCAAGACCGTGGACCTGTCCCTCAGCGGAGCGACGACATCCAATGTCGCAGTCTACTCCGGAACCTTCAGCATCATGGCCGTCAAGGTCTCCGATGGGAAGTACGTCTTCGACGTCCCCGTCGGACTCGCCACCGGCGAGATGAACTACAGCATCTACGCCATCGACGGCAGCAAGGTCTACTCCGGCGTCTACACCGGAGGCGACTCCGTCAGCATCGACGGCAAGGACTACGTCGAGGTCACCGGAACCGTGAAGAACGGCGACAAGGGAATGAGCGGAACCGTCATGTTCGTCGCAGGCGGCGTCAAGGACTACAACGGATTCCAGTACTCCGTTTCCACCGACTCCGATGGAAAGTACACCGCCCTCCTGCCCGCCGGATCCTACACGATCTACGCCAACAACGGCAGCAACAAGGTCGCATACGGATCCGTCAGCGCCACTGGCGCCAAGACCACCGTCAGCGACATGTCCGCCGTCGACGGAAGGGCCGTCACGACCTACTTCAAGTACGACCCCGCCATCAGCGGTCAGAGCAACAAGAACCTGCCCTTCGCGGTGGCTCTGCTCACCTACACCTACAACGGAACCGACTACACGCTCAGGTCCATGACCGACACGAGCGGAACAGCCAAGTTCTACATCCCCAGCAGCACCGAGGCCAAGGCCTACTTCAACAACGCGGCCGGAACCCTCGAGAACGCCGTGTTCGAGTGCAAGAAGCTGATCAGGGACATCACCTCCTCCGGATCCTCCGCCACCGTCACCATCCAGTACGTCGGCTACGAGGACAAGGACCAGGACAATGTCGTGAAGCAGATCGCCATCACCGCCGAGTACCCCATGACCATGGTCTACTACGCGGACCTCAAGAAGGGCGAGAGCACCATCAAGTTCAACGCCGGAGAGACCAAGAACATCAACCCCGGCCAGTACGAGGTCACCATCGACGGCTCCACCGGCGGCTACTTCAAGGGAACAGCCTACCTGTACCCTGGCCAGACCGAGATGTCCGGAATGGATGTCAAGAAGGTCGTCACCGTCACCATCGCCAAGAACGAGACCGACGCGGTCACCATCACGACCGAGGACGGCAGCTACAACGCCTTCGTCGGAGGATACTACTTCGAGCAGGGCTACAAGTACTACCTCAAGTCCGTCGGCAAGTCCGGCGATGACCAGACCCTCAAGTACGGATTCATCGACCTGACCTCCTCGTCCGCCCCCGTGACCATCGACATGAAGGCCACCGAGAAGCAGATCAAGGTCACCGGATACATCGGGATCTCCGCCAGCGGAACCATCACCGTCACCGGAAGCGGATTCGAGCGCGAGTTCACCGTCACCAACG